>JAAHHL010001640.1 GCA_010672185.1 Caldora sp. SIO3E6
TGCCCTAGCTCTTCATCAGCTTCTAGTTCAAGATTTAATACCCCAGCAGCTATCAGCCAGCCAACTAAACGTCCTAGTGTTTCAGGAAGATCCAGAGATTTAGTAACTTTAACCCAATTATTTCCGATTTTTTCCACAGGAAGGGATTTAACTCAGAAAGCTTTTTTGATTCCAGGTATCCTGACGGTATTCTTTGTCGTATTAATGTTTGCTGCGGTTGGTGAGCCCATAGTTTTTAATTTACTGATTGCTGCTTATTTAGCAGGGGCAGCTTTATTTTTTGTCTATCAACTTTGTGGTAAACCTAAGCCTTGGTGGGTGTTGTTAAGTTGTGCAATCGCCACTGGTTTAATCTTAATCAGCCCACTTTTAACAGTATTTATCACAGTTTTTCGAGAAATTTTACCCGGAAATCTGCCTAATCAGGGAGAACAAATTAGCTTTGGAGCTCTACTGATCCAGATGTTTTTTGGCGCAGGGTTGATGGAAGAATTACTCAAAGCATTACCGGTACTAGGAGCATTTTTCTTCGGTAAACTACTGCGCTTCCCTTGGCGACAACGAGTCGGTATTTGGGAACCTCTAGATGGAATTTTGTTAGGAGCAGCATCAGCTGTTGGTTTTACTTTAGTAGAAACCTTAGGTCAGTATGTTCCTGAAATTATCAACAATGTACCCTTGCAAGCTAGTGAAGGACAAGGTCAGCTGTTAGGATTACAATTGCTAATACCCCGTGTTCTCGGTTCAGTAGCAGGACATATGGCCTACAGTGGTTATTTAGGTTATTTCATTGGCTTAAGTGTTCTCAAACCCCGTCAAGGTTGGTTGATTTTGTTCATTGGCTATATTAGTGCTTCTGCTCTCCATGCCCTCTGGAACACCACAGGATATATTAGCGGTTTACTATTGGCTATAGTTGGAGTATTATCCTACGCTTTTTTGGCAGCAGCAATTCTAAAGGCTAGAGCTCTTTCTCCCACGCGATCGCAAAACTTCGCTACTCGCTTTTTTGGAGACTGAATTAACTTATTCTGCTTTAAGAGAGTTGCTTAGATGATGGGGATGGGGGAGAAAGTTTTGGGTTGAAGATCTTTTTGTATTGGAGGCTGGTAGAACCAAAATTGATGAGTAAGCCGATGGGGAAATTGTAGGCAATTACGTAGTTTTTGGCTTGAGCGAGATGGACATTTTCTAGGCTGATGACAGCTTTGAGTTCAACGATTATTTGGTCTTCTACTACAAAATCGGCGCGTCTGGTGCCAACATGAATACCTTCGTAAAGGATATTTTGTTCCACTTCTCTACCAAAGCTCAATTTTACTCGGTCTAGTTCTATGGCCAGACATCTTTGATATATTACTTCCTGAAAGCCATTGCCCAATGTGTTATGCACCTTCATCGCGCAACCGATGACTTGGTAGGTAATTTCATCTAACTTCATCGCTTGATCAGGATTGATTGGATTTACGGGATTTAGCAGGATGTAGAGTGAAAGGATTTATGTTATAGGACTGGTATACAGCATTTCTCAGTCTAGTGAGCTACAGTAACAAGACGACGTTA
>JAAHHL010001641.1 GCA_010672185.1 Caldora sp. SIO3E6
CTCTTTCCCTTCTCGACGCTGATTCATCCCTCTTCCCTGCCCAAGCCTGAATCTGCTTAGTTGTTATTGGTTGTTGGTGATTAGTCATTAGAACAAACAACCAACAACCAATAACTAATAACTATTAACTAATAACTAAATTTACAGTACGAAGCAATTGTTCTCGGGAAAAGGGTTTGGTTAAGTAAGCATCAGCACCTTGCTTCATTCCCCAAAGACGGTCAATTTCTTGATTTTTAGAAGAACACATCATTACCGGGATACTACCAGTAATTGGATGTTTTTTGAGACTGCGACACAACTCAAAGCCGCTCATCCCTGGCATGACAATATCTGTAATAATAATATCTGGTTTGTATTTTACTGCCTGCTCCATTACTCGTTTGGCATCTGTAGTAGCAATGACAGTATGACCACCATCCTCCAGATAACTTTCCATCAAATTCAACAAAGAGGTATCGTCTTCTACTAGTAAAATTTTACTCATATATAGTTAGGTGTTAGGTGTTAGGTGTTAGGTATTAGGTATTAGGTATTAGGTATTAGGTGTTAGGTGTTAGGTATTAGGTGTCATCGCATTTAACCTTTCCTGTTTCACTCATACCAAGTCCGGATAATTTCCCATACAAATGGTCTTTAAAGGAAAGTCTTTCTCTCCCTTATCCCCGAGTCTTCCAGCTTCGCCAGCTAAACTTAACGAAAGTATGGTTATTACACCGGATTTGATATGAACACTTACTCTACTCCCCTGATTCAGGAAGGAATAAGATAAGTTTACGTATCTAGCCAGTTTTCTGCTTTTATTTCAGCAAATACTATATATGTTTAGCAAAATCTTTAGTCCAACTAAATTTGTATTATGTTCAGTACCCAGATAAGCCGGTTGGCAATATTTCATAAACTACCTATAAGTAAAATTTTTCTTGCTTGGTAAGCTACCAGAGCATTCATTAAAAAGCTACTTTTTGGTAATCATAATTTGACTTAATCTAACTAACCTAACAAAAAAAAACTAATCTGTCCACAAGTGTTTGGTGCGATCGCTGCATTCACTCTGGCATTCTTGTATTATTATTGCAGTCCATTATATGGAAAAAATACTAGCTCCTTAGAGCCTTGTAACCCACCTGCCTTGTTATGACTAGCATCTATCCTCCTCTAACACGCCTGGAAGAACACAGAAAGCAATTTCCAGCATTAGCCAATAAAGCCTATTTTAACTTTGGTGGTCAAGGACCTCTACCTCAGGCATCCTGGGAAGCGATGCAAGAAGCTTATGAGTACCTTCAGCAGTATGGGCCGTTTTCTGGTACTGTGAATGACTGGATTATATCTCAAGTGCGCCAAACAAGAGTTGCGATCGCGTCAGAATTGGGTGCTGCGGTAAAGACTATTACCCTGACGGAGAATGTCACTGTTGGCTGTAATATTCCTTTGTGGGGAATGGATTGGCAGGCTGGGGATCACATCTTGCTCACCGATTGTGAACATCAAGGAGTTATTGCTGCGGTAGAGGAAATTGCTCGTCGGTTTCAGCTGGAAGTCTCTACTTGTCCAATTCAG
>JAAHHL010001642.1 GCA_010672185.1 Caldora sp. SIO3E6
CAAATTGGACCCTTAATGGCAACATCGACGCTCTTCCGTTCTGATGGCTTGGTGAGTGTTGCTTGTGTCATGACTTTTCGCTCCCCACAGGTCAGGACTTTTTTCCTGAGTGTTCAACATCACCGTTGAAGTTGGCTGACTGCAAACCGTTCAGCATTTTGCCAATCTCTTCAGGAGAAACACCCTTGCGATATAAAGCGTCCACCTCACTCGCCAGCTGCTCACCCTTGAGAATTTTTGCCAGTTGGATATGGGCTTGCTGCAAAGCATAGCTATCAATATCCGCTGTAATCTCCTGCTGTCGAGCTACTTCTTGTTGCTGTTTGTCTTGAGACAACAGGGATAACTGGGTTAGTAGGCGATTGCTTAAGTCAAAAGATTGAGTACGAGAGGTGGCTAATTTGGCTTGACTGTCTGCTAAACTTTGTTGACCAATCGTAAGGTATGAAGTTTGCTGGTAATCGTATGTAGCCAGAGAATTAGTAGCTTCCTGAGATTCGTTGTAGACAGCTAGGGCGCTCTCATTAAGCCATCCCTCAACCCCAGAAGACTGCTCAACTACCTCAACCTCATGAACTTGCAATTTATCAACATTCTCATCGTGAATGTGCTCAATCCATTGACTGGCACTCATGGAAGATGCCTTGAACTCATCAATTAGCTGAACCATCAGCTCAGTGTACTTATTACCTGCCTTTAACTCTTCTGAGAGCCAAGGGTAAGCATCTTTGATAGTAGATGCATAATTCCTGACTTGTTTGTTGCTTACGTTGTACCGTTTCTGTAAGTCTTTAGTGGTGAAGGTTTGAGGCACTGCCTCTTGTGCCGGGGTAGTGGCGGTAGGGAGCGGTAGTACATTACTATGCCGCGCTTCTATTACTTGCTGTGCTTTAGTTTCAGCCATTTATTGTCTCCTTAAGGTTATGCCGTTTTGCTGTACCGGCAATAGTGCCGGGGCATTGACGCGGTAGTGACGCGGTAGTGCCGTTTTGATTTGGCGGTATTGCCGTTTACCTACCACTCATCTCTGTGAACATGTTAACATTGACAGTGAGCTTGTCAACATGTTCACAGAATATACATGTGTGTTTGTGAGAAACTGGAGATAAATCTCATGCAGAATAAAACAGAAGTGCCAGCTAAAAGAGACGACCCCAACTACATGCAAATAGCAGGGGATGTTAAAAAACAGACAGGGCTTAGGTTTAAAGCTATATGCACACTTAAACAAATAAGTGTGGGTGAGGGCTTAGAACAAGCAATGACAATGTGGCTTAACGCTCAAGATGAATTTCCTCCATCAACCACCAGCAAAGCCAAAAAGGGAGGAGGTGTGAGTGACTGAATCAATCAGAGCTACCCGTGCCTCCGTACAAATCGGTTCTCAGGAAGTAGATGGGTTCATGCTTCCGGATGGTTCATACCGGATGTCTCAGACCCAAGCTGCTGAATGTATGGGAAAACCCGAAATTAACGCCCGACGGTTTTTAGCCTCAAAAGCTATCAAATCATTACTGGGAGAGGGCTATACGCCCGACAGTATCGAAATTGAATCAGAA
>JAAHHL010001643.1 GCA_010672185.1 Caldora sp. SIO3E6
TCTTAGCTCAAAAACCTGGCATCAACCCGGGTAACCTTGGGGGATGCAGATGCCCAAAACTAGGATAAATGCTGCATTCATTCTTACTTATTACTTGTTACTTGTTACTTGTTACTTATTCTCCCAAACCCTAATTAGTCGAGCAACAATAGAGTATGGGTGCTTGAGAGATATCATCAAGCTTGACATACTCTGATTGCAACAGTTGCTTCCAGGCAGTTACTAGGTTTGAATTATTGGGCTCAGCAAGCTGTAGTTCCGCCAAAGCCTTGACCATATCGTACCAAAGACCAGCTTTTCCATACAAAGCTGCACTCTGGAAGGGTGTAGCAGACTTGAGTTGAGCAAACAAGTTTGGGTTGGCTTCAGTGCGCTTAATCTGTCCCTGCACCACAATATCTTCTGTTCTTTCTTGCTGATCGCAAATCAGAGCAACAGACCATTGATAATTCTTGCCTACTTCCAAGGGTGGTGCTTCTGCTGGAAGTTGGAATTGGAACACACCGCCTTTACTTTCCAGGGAAAAGTTTGTCTGGTAAGCATATTCCTCGTCCTGAGAAATCAGAGTAAACTCTGCTTGCTCAATAGAAGCATGAGGAACATAGAAAAAGAAGGTTGGACGCTCAGCAATTGTCAATCCTTCCTGATTGGCTGGTGTTAACAGCGTTAGAGGTTTATTGCTATCCTGTTGCTGTAAGCTACATTGTCCACGAGTTGCTCCTCCTGCTGTTTGACCCGGTTTATTTTTGCCCGGAGGAGGTTCAAATTGAATAGTTAATGCCTCTTCAAAAGTTTCTCTGGTTGCTGTTTGTATCCTAGTTGGTGTCTGGGCTTGCGCCTGATAAGGGATGAAGGTAATACTAAGAGAGAGAGTAACTGAGATCCTTACTAAATGTGAGTGCAATTTGTTCTTTATCATGAGTGATAAATCTCCTGGAAAAACTGTGAAGCAGGTAGATGTCAGTATAAATCAAAGGATATTAGCTAAATAGCTAAACTACAAAATTGATATAGAAAATTAGACAATAGTTGATCTGACTCGTTAGAACTAAGTAACTAGCTAAATAATTTATTCACAACGAGAAAAAGTGTTCCCTTAAGGAATAATAAAATTATAATAATGTTATTTATTATTATAATTTATTCTTATCATTTACTTGTTTGGGGGGCACTTTTTGGGAAATACATACAACCCAAGTGTACCTCAACATCTGTCTATGGTTATACTTCTACTGTAGTAAAAGGGTAAACCATTTCTTTGACATTGAGGGTTACAAACTATACCTCATAATACTGAGGAAATTACTGACTGTTGTGTTATTGAGTTTAATATATTTATCAAGTCAAAGCCAACCCCCCACTAAAACAAAGGGAGCCCAGAAAAAAGGATGCTGGTACTGAGGCTGTTTCAAGAGGGCTAGCTGGGCATGACGGAGAGCCTCAGCTTTGCTAATATCTCCTTGAAGGAACTCTTGGTAAAACTGCACCATCAGACGGGCAGTGGATTCGTCTTGTACTGACCATAGGGTGGCAAGGGTACTGCGTGCTCCAGAACGCA
>JAAHHL010001644.1 GCA_010672185.1 Caldora sp. SIO3E6
CCATAGCTGCAAAGCAGTCAGAAAAAATATTGTAGGGTTGTACTAGGGGTTTGCCTGCCCGATTGAGGGCAAAGTACCAATTGCCGTAGGTATCCCTACCATATTGGCTGAGAAAATTGGCACCGTTTTGGGCAATCTGTAACCAGTCTTCCCGCTTTTCGAGTTGGTTATACAGCATAGCAAAAGTCCACACTTGGCGGCTTTGCAGCCAGATGAACTTGTCTGTATCATAAACTTGGCCTTCTCGATCTAAGCAGGTGAAATAGCCACCATGTTCCCAGTCTAAGGAATGTTTTTCCCAAAAAGGGATTGTGTCTTGGAGGAGAGCGTTTTGATATAGTTTGACCAGATGCTGAAAATCGTGGCTCATTTTGGAGTTGTTAAATTGTTAAATTGTGAATTGATTATGGGTGGTAGTGCTGAGTATCCTAGCATCCTTTAGTTATGGACTCTGACTATTGCTCCTGATCAGCAGCTAAAATACCAATGATTTTGTGATCAGTGGTAAAAGTAAGTGGTGGCAGCGAAACTTGACTGGATAGGTTTTACCCGCTGGGATCTTTCGTTCATGATCTGAGATTTTATGCTCACGCTCTAAAAAATCTGGATGATCGGATAAAATGCAGGGAACCGCTGTTGCAATATTCTTAAATGCTATTGCAGAACTCCCTTGCAGGAGATAACCGAGCATTCCTGCTTCGCTAGAGAAGGGGGCATATCGACAGGTAAGATAGTTACCTGTAATCTCTCTTACGTATTCAGTAACAGACTTATCCGAACGCAAGACTTTAGCTTCCAAAGGATACTTAATCCTAGGATTAGCGAACCACACAAATGCTAAATCGTATTGTTTAGGACGATGTGTTCCCCGTAGTTCCATCTCGTAGGATTCGTGCTGTATGAAAAAAGGATAAAACCCCTCTCCTCCCATCGCTTGCCTAATATATCCATCAAGTAACTGTGTCAGTTCTCGTTCTAACTGATCATCTGCTTGTAATATATCAACTTGTGATAACACTTCTGGACTCAATAAGTCATATCCTTCCCAGATGAGCTTTAACAGAAGTGAGGTAGCATCAGGTTTCCATATTTTAGCTAATTTAACAAAATCAGGTGTGTCATGCCACCTTGATTCACCTACTGTCTGTTTTGGTGGTTTTCTCCTGATCATGCTGTTACTGGGGTATAACTTCTAGTTTTTTACTCTACTCTGTCCATGCCAGCATAATATCTGCGGAAACTTCATCTGCATCCCTTAATGCCATAGAGCGAGTCCAATAGCGAAGTTTGTCTGGTTTAATGAGATACACTGTTGGTACTTGCTCTTCATGCCATTCAGTAGAAGCATACACTCTAGCAACACGTTGATAAAAAATTCCTCCAGTACCGGCATCATCTTGCTGGATAAATAAATTATTCAATCGATGCAAGCGACTTAGTAAACTCTGAGAGTTAATCGTTTCTACCTTGACTCCATCGTGAACGGATTTGTTGAGATAGATTGCAACTAAACGAACAGGCAGATGTTCATCTGTCGATTCCTGGAAAATAGTTGC
>JAAHHL010001645.1 GCA_010672185.1 Caldora sp. SIO3E6
AGGTATTTCCCTACAATGGTGCAAGGTTTTTGAAGTAAAAAATGCAAAAACCTTGGACTATTTTGGTTCGCAAAAGAATTGAAACCTAAGTCTGGCATGGCTTACACACTTATGCAGCAAGCCCTATCTTATGGGGTGAGCAAGATTGTTGTGGGATTTCAATTCTCCGCGTCTGGTGCGTCTCGATATCTCCACGTCTCCGCTACTCCCCCACTCCATTGAAGTCCCTACTTTTTCTTATCCTTTTGCTGGCGACGGCGATCGCGCCACTCTGCTGCAGTTAAATAAAGAATACCTCCACTGACTATAACCAATAGTCCTGCGGCAGCTAAAAACAAACCATTGATAAAAAAGGAATTTTCCACGATACTTCTAGAAACCGTTACGACCCCAAACCACCATAGAAATTGACCAAGTGAACAGAACCAAGATCGAAACCCAACCTAATGTCAGAATATCCATAGCAATATATTACACAATGACTCCAAGCCCTATGATAATTCAATTTGAGCCTTCTTAAGCTCGATATTTTACTAAGCATCAACTGAAATAGATATCCTATGATTGTTGCTGAGCGCATCGAATCCCTGAAAGCCGGTATTTTGGCAGCTTTATCTTTTACCCTTGCCTACAGCATCACCGCAGTTGCTCACCGTTGGGTACTGGCAAAGCAGTTTGAGTTATTCGCCCTCCTACACATTACCAATGAGGTTGATTTATTACTGAGGTTAGCAGTTGCTTGCCTGAGTGGTTTTCTGTTTGGCGTTACCTACCGCTACATTATTCGGCAAGATGACAACTCTCACCTCAAAGGTGGAGCAGTGCTAGCTTTCGGTTTAGTACGAGGTTTGACACCAGTGGAAGTGGAGCCAAATTTAACTGAGGCTTATTGGTTATCGGGGATTTTGGCTATTGAGAGTATATTGGATTTTGCGATCGCTCGCTTTACTCTCGACTGGGCAATCCACCTCCACTGGCTCAAAACTTTTAATTCCCAATAAGGATACTTGACATCCTTATCCTCAAGGGGTGACAACAAAGGGAAAAGTGAGACCCCACACCCTGCTTAGGGTGAACGAAATTTTGGGTGGGATTTCTTGAGCATTGTATCCAAAAATTATCAGTTCTCTCTTCTTCCCCAGCACCTCCGCACCTCCGCTCCTCCGCACCTCCGCTCCTCCGCTCCTCCGCACCCCACCCTTTTTTTCGCTCACCCCCCTGCTTACTTTTTTGCTTGTCACCCCCTGATGTCAAAAGCTGCTACTGAGATAATTTAGCTGTCACACCAGCTAGTTTGGTAGCGATCGCTTGTACTGCCTGCAACTGCTTCTCATCCTTGAGGTTACCCTGCTCATCAAAGGCTTGATAAGCACCTGGAATTGCTTTTTGCTCAGTAATTACTAAAACTCCAATTCCTTCTAAAATTGCGCGAACATGAACTAGTCCTCGTATTCCCCCTAAACCACCTGGAGAGGTTGCGAATAAAGCTGCGACTTTCCCTTTAAAGCAACCTAGTGCCGGTGCATCTCCGGGTCCTGGACGGGAAGCC
>JAAHHL010001646.1 GCA_010672185.1 Caldora sp. SIO3E6
CCGAGTGGTCCCCAAAACTTGAGCCCTCGTCCATACTGCCTCCTGCCTCCTCCCTCCTGCCTCCTGCCTCCTGCCTCCTGCCTCCTGCCTCCTGCCTCCTGCCTCCTGCCTCCTGCCTCCTGCCTTCTGCCTTCTGCCTTCAAAACACTAGTTTACCGGAAAACCCATTTCTTGTAGTCCTTGGCGAAGTCGTTGGGCTTCGGTAGGATTTTGGGTTTCATGAAGAGCGATCGCTTTGCCAAAAGCTGATAAACTTTGTTGGACTTTGCCCTTTTTGAGGCAAGCCACTCCTAAGTTTTGGTGAGCATCGGCATAGTCAGGTTGACATTTAATTGCCTGTTGATAAAGTCTAATCGCTTCTTCTAGCAATCCCATTCCTTTGAAGGTCATACCCAAGTTATTGTATCCAGCAGCAAAGCTGGGGTCAATTTTGACCGTCGTTTCATAATTAGTCCTAGCCTGAGTTAAATCCCCTGCGCTAAAGTGCAAGTTACCCAAGTTATTGTAAGCACCGATTTTGAGCTGAGGGAGAATCTGTTGCTTAATCGCTGCTTGATAATGCTCTGCTGCTGAGGGAGAATTCTTCAGGCGGGTATAGGCATTGCCCAGATGGTAGTGTAGTTCAAACAACACTGGTGCATCTATTTCCTGGGCTCTCAAACCTCGCTCTAGTAACTCAATGCCTTTACCCAATTGACCAAGACCAATATAAAACGCTCCCAGCTTACTGCACCCATAAGGATCATCGGGATGCTCTGCTAGAAATGCTTCCATTGCCTGCACTCCCCTATTATACTTATCCCGTGACGCGATCGCTTCTGGTTGGTAACCGTAGTGCAGTATGGCTACTTTGGGGAGAGAAGCTATCCGCCATTGGGGTTCTCGCTCTAACAACTGAGCCACGCTGTCATCTACCATGGCATGATAGGGACGGGAAAAATGCACTTCTGGGTGATTGCGGAATAAGCGAGAAACCTGGGAGTAGGGAGATTGAGCTGCTCCTACTTCTTGCCTCATGAGGTTAATCAGCAGTATCTGCTCATTGTGGATTACCTGCTTGAGTTCCGGCACAATTGACTGTGTAAGAACTTCATCAGCATCCAGCACCAGAACCCACTGCCCCTGGACATATTGCAAAGCCTGATTACGAGCCGCAGAGAAATCATTGCACCACTCAAATTGATACACCCTAGCGCCATATCCTTTGGCAATCTCCACCGTCTTATCCGTGGAGCCGGTATCCAGGATTACCATCTCATCCACTACACCTTTAGCACTATTCAAAGCTTGCGGTAAGGAAGATTCCTCATTTTTGACAATCATGCACAGGCTTAAGTCCATATCCTCTGGTTAGGTGTTAGGTGGTAGGTAGTAGCTCTAGTACAGCACAGAGAAAATAACCCGCCAGGAAAAAAGGATGGGAAAGCTTTCTTCCCTTGATTCCTTCTGCCTCCTGCCTTCTGCCTCCTGCCTTCTTGAACCAGCTTAGCGATCGCAATTCTGATAGTATCTCAAAATTGTAACCTAATTTCGGCTTCGGTAATTT
>JAAHHL010001647.1 GCA_010672185.1 Caldora sp. SIO3E6
TCCCTCCTGCCTCCTGCCTCCTGCCTTCTGCCTCCTGCCTCCTGCCTTCTGCCTCCTGCCTTCAGTCGATAGCCTGCAATAACCAAAAACCGGTGTAAGTCATTCCCGAATCATCTGGTTGCACCAACAAAAAATGTAAACCTTGACTTTGCTGCTGACGCTGTTGATATTTCTTTGCTGCTGATGCTACTTCTTGATCCTCAAAAGTAGCAACTACCCACCGATCAACCAACCCAGCTTCTAAGATTAACCCATCTGGTCCACCTGGAATATAGTTGAGGGCAACAGGTTGAGCATTCTGAAGCCAAAGTGCTAGAGCCATTGACTGGCGTCCCCCATCAATCACTACTCCTGGTACTGGTACGGTGGATGCCAGACCTAAATTGAGGGGCAAGAGAGATTCTGGCATTTGTAACATCGGAATAGGGCGATCGCGAAATTCTTCTACTATATTACCTGCAGGGAGAGTAGCAAAGCGCCAGCGATCGCCCCAAAGATTTTCGGGCAGGGGTACTGGTGGCAGCTTATCAAGAGCAAGGGGATTATAAGCCTCACCGGTGTAATGATCTTGCTGAAAATATTGAGTCGCTCTTTCCTGTAACTTGTGCTTAAGAGCAATGGTATGTCTTGTTCCTGTCACTGAGATACCCAATTGTTTCCCCGCAGTGGTAAGTAAATTCAGGGACTGGGGGCGAAATACTTGAATAACTTTCGGTAATCCGTGTACTGTTGCTGCTTGATGCAACTGTTCCACTAACCAATCTGTATTAATTGACTGCTGAGGACAAAAGGCAGAGTGGGTAAAACTACCCTCGGAGTCACAAATCAACAACTCCCACAGTACTTGCTGCTTAGTATCCTGCAGTGGACGTCGGTAAAAATCAGCCTGCCAAACATCCATAATCATTTGTCTGTGTTCTCAAGTTAATCGATAATGGTCGATTTATCAGAGGAAGCTTCATGACGAATTCAGGTCAAACTCGATAATTGCTAGGTAACTATATTACTAATCGCTTTTTTACTGAACATTTACGCAAATTAACACCCAAAATCCTTGCTGATACCAAATCAGGTTACAATAGAGCCGTTTTGAGCAAACCGTGAAATTCCTGTAGGGACGTTTCATGAAACGTCTCTACAATGTGGGCATAGCGGGTATATCGATACTGGATTTGGTATGAGTTAAGGATTTTGGGCGTCGTCTGGGGAAATTTAACATAGCAGGTACGGAAGAGCCAAATTCCACAGCTCTTAAGCTGTGGAAAAGTTTCTTTTAAAAGAAGCTAGGCTGGTGACGAATCAAGTTAAGGAATTCCTCACGACTCTTTTGTTCATCATGAAAAAGACCTAACATAGCACTGGTGACTGTCCAAGAGCTGGGTTTTTGGACACCCCGCATTACCATACACATATGAGTAGCTTCCATAACCACCGCCACACCTTGCGGTTCCAAGATAGTTTGAATTGCTTCAGCAATCTGGCGAGTTAGGCGTTCCTGGACTTGCAGCCGCCGTGCATACATTTCTACGACACGAGCTAGC
>JAAHHL010001648.1 GCA_010672185.1 Caldora sp. SIO3E6
TCCGCTCTTTAACTTGTCACCAATGACACAGCGATCGCATAATTTGTGAGAAATATGGTAGAGGCAATTCATGAATTGCCTCTACTTCAAGCGCTTTTCACCTTAAGTTGACACCAATGACCGACGTGCGCCCTTATACCGACGTACCCCCTCCTGTTGCATCCTCACCTACCACCTACCACCTACTACCTAACACCTAAATGACGATTATCCGTGTACCCAAAGCCTGGGAACTTCCAGAAGTACGAGCAACTTCGGCAAATGCTTACTTCAACCGCCGTCGTTTGCTCAAAACCATGGCTAATTTTAGCCTGGGAGCAGGTATTGCTTCGGTTCTAGGTTGTAAAGGATCTTCGGCACCAAACAATACCCTAGTTTCAGCTAACCCAGCCTTGACCGCAACTCTAGAACTACCCAGCATAGAACCATTTACTCTTAATCCCACTTTCCAGAAAGTTGACAGACCCATCACCGATGAAGTCCTAGCGGGACAGTACAATAATTATTACGAATTTGGTGGTAGTAAGTCCATTTGGCGAGCCAGCCAAGCATTACCTACAGATAATTGGCAGGTGGAGGTGACGGGTTTAGTGAAAAATCCCCGCACTTATGACTTAGAGGATTTACTCAAGAAATTTCCCCTGGAAGAGCGTGTCTACCGAATGCGGTGTGTTGAAGCTTGGTCTATGGTGCTACCCTGGGTAGGATTCCCGATGAAATTGCTGATGGCAGAAGTTGAGCCTACTGATAAGGCGAAATTTGTGAGCTTTACCTCCTACTATGACGCCAAAATTTCCCTAGCTCCAGTAGAATCTTTCGGTCAAAAAGTACCCTGGCCTTACACAGAAGGTTTACACTTAAAGGAAATGGCCAACGAATTGGCATTTTTTGCTGTTGGTATCTACGGTGAAATATTGCCGAAGCAACATGGTGCGCCGATTCGAGCAGTGCTGCCGTGGAAGTATGGTTTCAAAGGGGCAAAATCGATTGTCAAAATCGACTTTGTGGAACAGCAGCCAGCCACTTTTTGGAATACCTTAGCTCCCTCTGAATATGGTTTTGTGGATAATGTTAATCCTAAAAAACCTCATCCGAGATGGTCACAAAAGAAGGAAAGATTTATCGGTACAGGTTCGGAAGTGTCTTGGGAAGAGCGCCCGACTCTACCTTACAACGGTTATGAAGAATATGTTGCTTCTATTTATAAGTAGGGAATTGGGAATTGGGAATTGGGAATTGGGAATTGGGAATTGGGAATTGGAAATGGAGAATGGGGAATTGGCAATAGATAAAAGGGAGAGATTTATAGTGCAGCTTAGGAGAAATAACTCACCAATTCAAAAAGGTAAAAAAGCTTTCGACAAAAGCTTCCTTCCCTCCTGCCTCCTGCCTCCTGCCTCCTGCCTCCTGCCTCCTGCCTTCTGCCTCCTGTCTCCTGCCTCAGAGCCTCCTGCCTCCTGCCTCAGAGCCTCCTGCCTCCTGCCTCCTGCCTTCTGCCTTGAAAGTATTACTTAACTGCTGCTCTAGTAAAATTTTCTAG
>JAAHHL010001649.1 GCA_010672185.1 Caldora sp. SIO3E6
TGTAACACTTCAGCTGCTGTCTGGTAGCGGTCTTTGAAATGGTAGCGTACCATCTTGGTTAGCACACCTACTAGTCCAGGGCTAGCTGATACATCCTCTTGCCACAGAAGTTCTCCTGTATCCAAGTCTTCCCTTATTTGTTCTGGAGGCAACCCGGTAAGTGCCTGGACACCAATCATCCCCAAGGCATAAATATCACTGTTGGGACGAGGTTTACCCTGGGATTGTTCTGTCGCCATATAACCAGGAGTACCAATCGACACAGTAACTGAGGCTTGACTGGAAGTAGCAGTTAGGTCTGAGCGTAGTTGCTTAACTGCACCAAAGTCAATCAGAACTAATTTGCCATCATGCTCTCGTCTAATGATGTTATCGGGTTTAATATCCCGATGAATAACATCTTGTTGATGGATAAACCTAAGAACTGGCAGTAAACCCTCTAGCAAACTGATAACATCAGACTCATGCCACTTTTGACCTGGTGTGAGTTCTTGTTTGAGGGTATGCCCGACAATCAACTCCTGCACTAAGTAAAATTCTTGATTGGCTTCAAAGTATGCCAACAGCCGAGGAATCTGATCATGGCTGCCCAATCTAGCCAGAGTTTCGGCTTCGCTCAGAAAGAGACGTCGAGCAGTGGGTAGGAGATTGGAATCGGAACTTGCAGGCTTAAGGTGCTTGACAATGCATTTGGGATTGCCTGGTATGCGGGTATCTTCTGCAATGTAGGTATGACCAAATCCTCCAGCTCCCAAAGCTTGGATAATTTTGTAACGACTGTCCAGCAACTCGCCTATCATACTCTGTTTCACCTCAAGCTGGATCTATTCTAGCTCTCATTCCGTATTTTAGAACTGTAGGGGCGCACCGACGTGCGCCCTTTCAACAAAAGCGGCGGTAACTACTGTTAAGAAACACATTCAGTCATAGGGGGTTGGGCGAAGCATTTGGATAGATATATCCAGGTCTATATGTTTAAATTGTCGCCCAAATGCTACGCCCCTACATATCCTCGCAACTGTTCTTCCATGCGCATATCTTTTCCCAAATAAGTCCAGTCACAAGCCTCTAAATCTTGCTTATTCATTGCCAAAAACCCTGTAAAACCTGTATCTAACATCGCTTCTACAGGGATAGAGAAATCTTCACCAGTAATCAACTCGATTTCAAAAAATAATTCTCCTTGATTGCCAAATCTTCCCTCGATCATATTCTACCAGTAGCCCCTGTTTCATTGAGACAGAACAGACAATGAATTTTATTAGGGTGCTTCCGATGTGCTTTGTTTCGGGCAGTTTCTTTATCTGGATCAATAACATAATCTCCACTATCTGGTTCAACGGAAATATACCACCCATAATGTTGTTCTATTAATTGAGGAAGAACTCGCTCAAAAATAGCCCTACAGCGCTGTTCAAAAGCTTCACTATCTGCTTTCCGTCTAGCTTTTTCCTCTGGTGACCATTGAATTTCAGGGAATAGTCTACCTCTACGGATATTTTTTTTTGCAGTAGTTTCAGTCATGGCTTTTATTGCG
>JAAHHL010000165.1 GCA_010672185.1 Caldora sp. SIO3E6
TGGTAGTAGTAATTTGATTGAGGAGTCCGAGAGTGGGGTTAGAAGCAGTGGATTGAGGTTTGGGGACAAAGTAGACATCCACCTGGCGTGCTTCACCGGGGATTTCTAAGCTGCGCTCGACACTACCAAAGGGAGTAAGGAGTTCTTCGAGGAGTTGTTTGGAAAATTGATCAAAGGGAAAACGAGTCATTAAGGGTAGGTGAGAGGCAATTTTGGTTAATAGGCTTATAGGTTATTATAAGATATTTTTGTGCTTTTTTTGTGATTAAAATATTAAACAATAAATAATATAATTTATAGCAATAAATATGGTTAAATAAATACAATAAAGACCAATCTAAAAAACTCAAATTTGTAGGGTGCGTTAGCGTAGCGTAACGCACCATTACTGCTGGAAAGGTTAGTTGCTTGGGAAACGTATAAGATTGAGAATTAAAAATATGGTATTTTAGAGTAGGTAAATTTTAGGCGATCGCTTACATATTGATTACACCTATTCCCTTTGTATCATTTTAACTGTGGCACACCACTACTTCCTCACTTGTGATGATGCCCTGATGCGACAAGCAAAAAAACTTACCTTAGAGTTTGAAGATTTGTAGGGTGCGTTACGCTACGCTAACGCACCGTTACGGCTAGAAAGGTTAATTGCTTGGGAAACATCCCAGATTGAGAATTGAAAATATGGTATTTTAGAGTGGATAAATTTTAGGCGATCGCTTGCATATTGATTGTACCTCTCGTAGGGGCTAGTTTAGGTACAACCTAGGCTATTTTACCTGAATATTGGAATCAAAACCCTATCGTAGGGGCGGGTTTAGGGACAACCTAGGCCATTTTACCTGAATATTGGAATCAAAACCCGCCCAAACTATCCCCCAGTTAGGGCAACCAAATGTCAATTATAAATTCTCAAGTAAATTGAATTATGCCTAACTTGCTTAGCTGCCACTGTTTTCCGCTAGCAATAGGTACTACTTCTGCCGGTTTGATAAGTTGCCAGTTACTGAAGTCTTCTGGTTCGGATATGGAACATTCAAACAAAGATTTAAGTGTTCCATAGTTATATTCATTAATTGTTATATCAATGTCAGGAACCAGATAGCTAGAATTTCCTGAGTTTAAGATCCAATAGTTTCCACCTCGGTTTTTTTCAAGAATTGGTGCTAAGTTACGACCAAGGCGACGTTGCTCGATACTCTCCCCTGTTTCTGAGACTATCGTAGCTTTTGGTTGTAATGAAGCGGGGTTAGTATTATAGTCTCTTACTACCAATTGAGCTGCTGATAAATTAGCAGGTAGATTTTTAGTAGGTTTTTGAATAGGTGGTTGTTGATAGGGTACTTCAGGTACTTGTACTTGTTGGCTAGATAAAGGTTTTTGATAAGGTAATTGTTTTTGTTGGCTAGATAAATGATTTTGATAATTTACTCTTAAAGCATGTTCTAGTCTTTGCAACCTAGTTACTATACTTGTCAGTTGACCAGGGGTAATAAACTGAGCAGATAATTCGTGCCATAGCTGATCGTGCAGATCTTTAAAAAGTTCGTCAGTATCCTTATTAGTCAGGTAAGATGATCGAGCAGAATTTACTGAATTTTCTTGAGAAGAATGAGAATTTTCTTCGTCTGATTTACTGTTAATCAACTTGTGGAATAAGTTATTAATAAGTCTACCAATACAATTAATAAGTCTACCAATCCCATTAATAAGTTTGCCAATTCCATTAATAAGTCTGACAATCGATTGCCCAATTACTTGATAGTCTATTAATAATCTCGCAACAAACCTTATGGTAATTACCATAATAACTACCATAAATAACAGCAAGAATCTTTCAATTAATTGCTGTAGTTTATTAGAAAGTTCTTTTACTTCAGTTTTTAATTGGTTGTTCTCCTGTTTTAATGATTCTACTTGCTCGTAAAGTTTTATAAACTCTTCATCAGAAGCAACTAATAAGGTGCTAGAGTCGGGAGATTGTAAAGTAGCTAAGGCAGTAATTTTGTCAGTTTTTGGGTTTAAATTACTTATTTGATTGCCTGGTTCCTTGGTTGTCGTTCCTAATGACTGACACCCTACTAACAAACTAGGAACAAAAGCTAAAACCAGTAATAATTTAATAATTTTTACTTTTTCCATTTTCCGCCCACCGCTTACCTAAAACATGTAACAATGCTTTTAATCCCAAAATAAAAGGAGGCTCTACACGTATATTAGTTATATTACCCTTGATTCCGATTCTGAGTAACAAGCTAGTCAGTTCGTCCTTAGTTTCCTCCCAAAGTCGGTCATTTTGTCCAGAACTTGAAGTTACTTGATAGTCTTCTAGCGGTTTGATCTCCTCAATATCTAGGTCTTGCAAGGCAACATGGAACTCAGAGAGGAATTTCTTTAACTGTTCCAATTCAAGGTTAACTTGGAAGTCCTGAACCTCATCCGGAAACTTCAATCGACTATTCCAAGGCATTTCTACCCCATTAAGTTGATAATTTTCTCCAGCGATAAGAGGGTCATCTTGAAGTTTTTTTGGTGATATTGTCAGCTTGGTTTGGTTCTCTCCTAACCCAGATACTAACCCACAAGCTATCTCATGTTTAGGTTTACTGCTCAATTTGGTTATTTTTTTCTGTTCCTCAAAGCCAGAACCCCTACTTAAGATCCGACTGAGTAAATCATTGATTTCGGAGTTGCGGTCAAACTTACCTCCTTCTGCTAGCCAGTTTAAAAAACGAGAACCATTGCCGCCGAGATAAACATTGGTAGTTTGCGGTGGACGATAATTGCTATCCTCCTCGTGAAGAACTCGCAGGAGCATTCCTATATAATAGTACAATCCTGCTATGCCAATAGCTGTCAGTTGAATTAGCTTTTGGAAGTCTGGTTCATCTGCCACAAAATTTCTGCTCTGACTGAGCCACTTTTCACTATCTAGACGGAGCAACACATCTAGCTTGGCATTGAAGGCTCCACTTTTTAAACCATTCCAATCGGAAATCTTAATCTCGAACCAATGTTCGAGAAACTGGAGATTCCATTCGAGGAACTGAGAGAATAAATGCTTCCCTGCTAATTGGACTGAACATTGATGAACCAACTGATTGTTTTCCCAAATGGAAATATCTGAGGTACCGCCCCCTAGATCGATACAAGTGGTACGAGTTAGATTTTCTCGTTCATGATCGGCGAAATATTGGGCAATAGCTAAACTCTCAGGGCGTAAATAGTCTACATCATCCACTGTTGGACAAATATGGTCAACTCCCGTCTTTTTTTGTAAATCTTGGGTTACTTCTAGCCAAGCTTTAGCATATGTTTTCTTGTCCTTTTTAGAAAAAGCGGAGGGGAAGGATAGAGACCACTGAATTTGCTTAACTTGTTTTTTGGCAGCTAGAGCAGTGATGTGTAAGGCTAAGTGCTGGAGAAATATTTTATTGAACTTCGGATTATTGGTTGACCACTTAAGAGCGGTTTTAATCCAGTCCTGCTGTGGCTGAAATCGGTTACGGTCTGGAACATAAATCCGACCGTCAAAAATTGAATGGCGAACCCGATTATTACTGGTGTGTTCGCTTCCCCTGATGGTTAGTACAGTAGATAGGGGTAGGGATTTGTCCGGCGGGGTAAAGTTTTCTGGGATAAAGTATTCAAATAGGACCGGTAGGCGAGTGTCATATTGCACTTCTGTTACCTGAAGATGCAGATTAGTTAGTTCCAAGGGTTCGACTACATTGCCTCTACTAATATAGATATTGGTGAAAGAAGTGCCAAAATCGACTCCGATAGTCCAGTCACTAAAAGGTTTGATTTCTTCAGGAGTTGCCAGCAAAATTAGACCTATAAGGTTGCTCCTCCTATCCTGACATTCAATAAAGGAGGGAAATGACTCCAGGTGAACCATTTGATAGGAACCTTTGCCATCCTGAAAAGCTTTGGGATCCTTGGCTTCTGGCAAACTTACCTGGAAGGTTTTTTTTCCGTACTCAGCATCATAGTAAAAAGCATAATATTCTTGCCAGCCTTCTGTCCGAAAATGGGGCCAAACTTCGAGCACAGGAACTTTCGTTAAGGCATTTTTAGCTTGGAGGGGATAGTCCCGATACAGGGTATAGTTTTCCGGGGGGTTGCCATTGTTAACACCACTTAGGAGCAAATCCAAATACACTCTTACCTGGGGACCATCGCTACCATTGATCGGTTGCAGTCGAACTTTGCTAATTAAGTCTTCAGGGGTGAAATATTCCAGCAGTTTGGGATTGAGGGGAGCCAACGGAGTAATGGGATTGCCGTTGAAAGTTAAAGGCTGAGTTTCTTGAGGTAGGAAAGCACCGGGTAAAGCCTCTTTTTGGTCTATAAAGGCAAATTCGGGCAAAAATAAATCCTTCGACTCAATCCACTCCACATGTTCCCAAGTAATTTTCCCGGTTCGCAAATCCTCGATTTTTAATGAGGCTAAGGTTTTGTCTTGGTATACCCAGATATCTTGGGGGGGTTTATTCCAATACCTAGCAATCTCTGGGTCAATAATTAGTAACTCCGGTACTTCCCCTTTGGCTTCACTAGGAATTAAACGAACATCAGAAGACTTCGGCTGAGTTTCGATGGGCAGATTTAGAGCAGTCAGTACCCCTCGATTGATCTCTACTCCGAAAAACTGAGGGTTGTTGCTTTGACTCAATGTTTCTTTTTTAGTAGCTCCCAAGCTGGCTTGAAAGTCATTTATCAGTCCCGCGATCACGTTAATGGCTTTCCCGTTAACATTCTGCTGGTATAACTTTTTCTTCAGATTGTCTAGCCAGCACCAGAGTTGCTCTTTCTCGCTGGGATTGAGAAATTGATGGGGAGAAGACAACTGCTGATCCTGCCACCAAGGTAAACCTACCCATTCTCCCTCTTCCGATGGGCAAACTAAAGTACTCGGTGTGGTCATTCCCACTGGCTTACCATCCCATAAAAAGAGGTAAATATCTTGCCAAGGATTTTTTCCGTTTAAGGTGTAGAGAGCATTAACTGGATCTGGTAGCAGTTTATCTAAAACTTGAGCAAAAGGTTCATAGGTTAATTCAGCTAGTTTCAGTAGTTGAGCAGTTAGAGGAAATCCCCGCACTTCTGCTAAAGCAATCGCTGCCAACATCCCCTGCCACTGCTCAATTATTTGCTCACGGATGGGATAATCATTATTATGTAGTGCCATCTCCATGGACAAGGGACGAGCCCACATTGTGGGTACGGAACTAACGCTCCTGGATTGCCCTGGAGATTTATAATCTAGACCAGAAGCTACATCCTGAAAAGCTTCGCTTCCTTGTTGATCCCATTCACCTACCTGGGAGGATTTATTTTTAACACCACAATCTAGCTTTAATTTGGGTAGCAACCAAGCTGGTGTTTGATTTTGGGTACTATTAGTCATAAAGGACTTCTAAATAAAAAATAATTGTTGGGGAGTTAGAGTTGTAAATGAGATAGGGCTTGCTGAATACAAGACTGTTACCTGTTGCCTGCTGAAGCTAAAGTCTACACAGTATATATAAAGATTTTGCCAGACCTACTGTGCCCTTATTGGGAGGCATAAGATTGAGATCTTGAGTATCGTAGAGCTTTTGCTTCAATCGTTGCACTGTATCCTGGGATTGTCTTCCTTTGTCTCGGTTGTCACCCAGTACTAGGGTAGCAAGATGCTCTGGCGACAACTCTCCTGCGGGATTAGAGAAAGCATTAGACTGAAATAACTGAATCTGCTCACTATCATTTTGGTGCAGTTGATACAGCCAGCGTAAATAATCTTGACACCAGTTGCTAATCACTTCGATCGCCTGTTGTTCCTGGGTATCATTAAAGTCAGGCAGCGCCTTATCCTTGTTAGACAATATGCTATTGAACAATCCCATATTTGGGCGGAAAAATTTGCTGAACCAAGGGGCACCTTTTTGGAAGTCCTTAGTTCCCATTCGCTTTGCCTCCGCTAGTTCTGGAGCAATATTAGCTAGCCAAGTATAGGCAAATCTGGTCGCATTGACCAACTCTGACTTAACCTGATCCGACTCTGGCAGATCACTCCAGGCAAGTTGCCCTGGTTCCTTGCGCCTAATCAGAATTACCTCTCCCTGCTCCGAGGAATTATGGGATAAAAAATGCCGAACTGCTAATCCGGCATAAAGTTCGATAAAGTGGGGTTCATTGCGCTGAGTCTGTTTGCCGATACTAAATTTATACTGGGAAAAGTTCTGATTCCCTAGCAGATAAACTGTGTTAAAAGTATGTTTAGCTTGGGTGACATAGTAACGTAGAGCCGCTTCTGTATTGAGCAAAAACTGTTCTGAGTGAGCATATACCCCATGCTGGTTTTGACTTGATGCTGTGGAGAAGCCAAAGTAAGGCAAGATAAACAGGCAACCTATCTCAATGCGATCGCGTATCTGTTCCTTGTCTAATTTCTTGGCGATTAAACGAGCAATAGTGGGCAATCCCGCCGCACCAGTTCCCCCAAACATGGAACCACAGAGAAAAACTTTTGGTAACTTACCAGCACTTACATCTGTTTGCAGCTGCTGAATAATTGTACCCCAAGGTTTTTTATTTAAGGCATCTAAATCTAGCTGGCTGATAATCGCTGAACCAATGGCAGGTCTACCGCGAAAACCAACATCTAAATTAGCTTCCCGCTCCTCTTTGGTATAGAGGACATCAAATAAGTTGCCCAATTGCGGATTATTGTGCTTAAGGTTATTGTAATTAAAAAATGACCCCAAGTTTTTATTAGTGCTAACCTTGTCCAAGGGTGACCACACACCAAAGGATTCGAGCTTGGTGCTCATCCAACCAGACTGCTGTTCGCTGCCAATTAATTGATAGCACTTCTGATAAATACCGATACTAGTTCTAGACCGCTCCAGATTACCATTAGTTTCATCGGCATCAACGAACAAGACCCTAATCGTTGATTCGGAAAACAGACCGGAAGCAGCTATCTGGGTAACTGCCTCAACACATTTAGCACCAGTCCCACCGATGCCAATCAGATATAGTGCCATTAACGAAAAAGACCTATTAAACGACGTAGTAGAAATGACCCTGGAGGAATATACTTTAAGTCTTTTGGAGAACTGGTGGCAGTTGGTAACCAAAAGAGGCAGATAATATCAACGACAAAGCAACCTGCCAAAGAGGGCAGGGCATCCTGGCTACTATTAAAAAATATTAGTGCTCCACAAATACTTAAAATCGGCAAAAGCAGTAATACGCACCATACTACTCGCCACCGAAAAATATCAGCTGCTTTCCTACTTCCGGCTGTGTTAGCTATTACACACCACAATACTGTGGAAAATACGGAGACAGTAAAAACCATGGTTGCTCCAGGGTTATAATCGTTGCTGATCCAAGTATCAACACCAACATCCTCAATACTGAAGATGGGATAGAAGATTCTATTTTGATAAATCCAAGGCTGTACTATGAACATCAGAGCAGCACCCAGTATAGTAAAAGCAATAATACGAAGAATTTCGTCTGCCTTCATCGGTACTCCTTTATGATACGATTTATAACTGGCATAAGTTAAATAAGCTGCCACTAATCAATGTAGCTATATCAACGAATGTAGACAGTTGTAATTGCTGACTGTGCCTAGGTTTAGTAATTTTAGCAAAACCTTTAAATCTCTACTGGGAAGAAACTTCGGGTCAGGAAGAATCTACTGAAAATCTTGAATGATAGAATCATATCATGGGAATTACCTTATTGTAATGTTGGATATTTTGGTAAGACATTCTAAAATAATGCAGGCCAAGTGGTTATTGGTAACTATCGCTACCATGTTCCTAGTGATTGCCTGTAAACCATCCCAGGAAATGCTCCCATGCAAATATGAATCTGGTGGTAGTTTAGCTGCTAAGTCCGAAACTCTTACGACCGAAATTTATGTAGATGGCACTCCTTCAATGCGGGGGTATGTCGCAACAGCTGGAGACAGTCGCTACAGCCAAACCTTGGATCTACTTGATACCATATTTACCCTAACTGGATCACAATCTTCTGAGCCTCAGGTTAAGTACTACCGTTTAGGGACAGACCCTGAAGAAATAACCAGGGATGACTATCTAAAAACTAAGGAAATTGAGTTTTACGGTGGTATCAACCCCAAATTTCCCGAACTTCCTGTAAGTCAAATCGAAACGGCGATTACACCAATCAATGAGAAAGCTAAACTTACGGTCATTATCACGGATTTGTATCAAAAAGATACTGACATAACCAAGGTCAGCCAAAAGATCAAGCAACATTACCTCAATCCAGAGCAAAAAGACCAAAGACTGGCGGTAGGTATCTTAGCCATCAGAAGTGAGTTTCAAGGTGATATTTTTACGGAAAATAACGAGATCAACCGCATCACCTACAATACAGAAGAAAAATCCTCAGATCAATATCACCCGTTTTATGTAATTTTCCTCGGTTATTACTCCGATATTAGTTACTATTTAGGACAAATAGAGAGTCAGGGAGGAGATTTAACCGATGGCTCTCAATTGTTAATCTTTTCTCCCCATCACCTAGTTGAGGCAGTATCAGAACTGAAAGAGCTCCCTAAATTACCGACAGACCGAGATATCGAAAGAACAGAAGCGCTCCATAATGGCCAAGCATTCGTAGAGAAAAATAACCAGCCAGTGGATTTGCTGGATGTAGGCAAAAGTGAAGAACAGGAAATCAAGATTAACAACTACAATACACCTTTAACACTTTTGCCCTACACTTTACCAATTGCTCCTAATGATCTTAAGGTCAATACCAACGTTAAGCAGTTAGACAGAGAGAATAACAAATTTCAAGATCCGTCTAATGCTGAGCAGTTAGCAACAGCAGTGACTACCGAGGACTGGAAATTAATTGATAATAATGATACAATAAGCTTCAGTCTCAATATTCAAGCTAGGGCTCTCCAACCAAAAGAAGTTTACTTCTTTGAAATTGAAGCTATTGCCGGGGACTTAGGAGAGCCTGATTGGTGGGAAGAATGGAATGCCACCAGCAAAGAAATCCGCGATGGCTCGAAAACTTACAATCTATTAAAGTTTTTACGACAGTTAAAAGCTTTGACAACAGATAAAGAGAACCCACCTGTAATTGGTAACTTTTGCTATGCCATTCAAAGGAATTAGGTAAGATTTGAGATTTTGTAGGAACAGACTTCGGTGTCTGTGTCAAAATTACCAGTTTTTCAAGGATACTAAGGAGGTACTAATCTATTTTAAATGAACGAAACAGTCTATATCGAAACTAGTTTGGTTGGTTATCTGACAGCAAGACCTAACAATAATTTGATTTTTATGGCCAACTTGGAGATTACTCAAAGATGGTGGAATACTCGTCGTAGTCAATTTATGCTGTACATCTCACAAGTTGTTTTAGATGAAGCGGCAATGGGGGAGCCAGAAATGGCAGCTAAAAGACTGGAAGTTTTAGAGAATCTTCCGATACTGGAACTTAACGAAGCTGTGCTAGATTTAGGAACACAATTCCTCACTAGAAGTAACCTTCCCCCCAAAGCATCTGACGATGCTATTCACATTGCGGCTGCTACAGTTCACGGGCTAGATTATTTACTAACATGGAATTGTAAACATATTGCCAATGCTCAAATTCAAAGAAAACTTGCTGAGGTTTGCTTAGATTTTGGGTATCAGTTACCAGTTATTTGTACACCTTACGAACTGATGGAAGAGTAGACTATGTGGGAAGATCCAATTTTGGAAGAACTGCATCGCATTCGCGAAGAACACGCTAAGTCATGGAACTATGATTTCAAAGCAATATTTACCGATTGGCAAAAAAGACAGGCTGTCAATGGGAAAAAGTTAGTCTCATTACAACCTAAGCTTTCCCATTCAAGTTAGCGAACCTTCTCAAAAAGTCTGGGGGCACTCGCCGAAAGTCAGGAGACTAATCAGTAAGGAATGAGGTGCGAGTGCCGCCAGACTTTCTTTCTCGCTCCTCGTAGCTGTTAAAATAAGTAGCTATGGG
>JAAHHL010001650.1 GCA_010672185.1 Caldora sp. SIO3E6
TGAGCGATCGCATACAATTGCAATTACACATTTATGACTATTTGTCAAGCAACTTGACTGTAGCCTGGAATCCCCATTCCCTCGTGACAATTTCTCTAACTCGTTTTCAAATGGGCGAACGGTGAGTCATTACTTCGTATTCCACATTTTTAGCTGTGTCGCGCCACTACAAAATACCAAATAGCTAACAT
Source organism: Caldora sp. SIO3E6 (assembly GCA_010672185.1). Classification (GTDB taxonomy): domain Bacteria; phylum Cyanobacteriota; class Cyanobacteriia; order Cyanobacteriales; family Coleofasciculaceae; genus Caldora. The sequence continues at coordinate 192 of JAAHHL010001650.1, forward strand.
AAATGAGCCACTCTGCCCAAACAGCTGCTAAAGAAGAACCCCTAAGAAGTGTCCATACAAGCAACTTTCCCCAAATTTTAACTCAACTGGGGATTTCCCTAGTTATCTCCACCTACCAAGCCGGAAAACTGATTATCCTCCGTGCCGATGGCAACACCATCAACACTCATTTCCGCGTCTTCCCCAAACCGATGGGTTTAGCTGCTGATATCAACAGATTAGCTGTCGGCACAGCTTACCAAGTTTGGGAACTCCGTAACGTGCCAGCGGTGGCTCATAAACTCGAACCAGTAGGTAAACACGATGCTTGTTATCTACCCCGTAACTCCCATATTACCGGAGATATTGATATCCACGACTTAGCTTGGGGAAAGCAAAAACTCTGGTTTATCAATACTCGCTTTTCGAGTCTGTGTACCCTAGACTTTAACCACAGTTTTGTCCCTCAATGGCGACCTAATTTTATCACTGCTTTAACACCAGAAGACCGTTGTCATCTTAACGGCTTAGGTATGGTCAATTCTCTGCCTAAGTATGTGACAGCATTAGGAGAAACAGATAGTTTCAAAGGCTGGCGGGAGCATAAAGCTCAGGGTGGTATAGTGATGGATGTAGAGACCAATCAAGTACTGCTGCGAGGTTTGTCCATGCCTCACTCTCCCCGGTGGCATAATAATCGTCTCTGGGTATTAGAATCCGGTAATGGTTCTCTTGCGATCGCTGACTTAGTTTCTGGGAAAATAGAAACGGTAACTCAGCTACCAGGCTTTACCCGTGGCTTAGATTTCTGGGGAAATTTAGCTTTTGTTGGTCTTTCCCAAGTACGAGAGACAGCAGTATTTAGTGGTATTCCCTTAACCCAGAGGCTGGAGGAACGCATCTGTGGGGTTTGGGTGATACATATAGAAACAGGACAAACCGTCGCATTCTTGCAGTTTGAGGATGCAGTGCAGGAAATCTTTGCTGTTACCGTATTACCAGGTATCCGCTTTCCAGAGATTATTGACTGGGATGAAAAATTGATTGCTTCTTCCTATGTACTACCAAATAATTAATAATTAATAATTAATAATTAATAATTATTAATTGATAATGGATAATTGATAATTTTTCCTTTGTCTCCCCATCTCCCCATCTCCCCATCTTCCCATCTCCCCATCTCCCCATCTCCCTCAGCTCCCTCAGCTCCCCATCTCCCTATCTCCCCATCTCCCCATCTCCCCATCTCCCCATCTCCCTCAGCTCCCTCAGCTCCCTCAGCTCCCTCAGCTCCCTCAGCTCCCCATCTCCCTATCTCCCCATCTCCCCATCTCCCTCAGCTCCCTCAGCTCCCCCATCTCCCCAA
>JAAHHL010001651.1 GCA_010672185.1 Caldora sp. SIO3E6
GACAAGGGAGATAGGGGAAAAATCTAGATTTATAGGTATTATAACCGATATGATAAGTTCTCCTTGTATCTTACTTATTACTTATTACTTATTACTTATTACTTCAAAACCCGTTTCTAACCCACCAAATTAGCTATGCCACAGCAGTAGTATACTTGCTGACAGCCTTTTGCCCTGGAGCCCTAGAGCACCTCAATTATACAAGAATGCCAAAAAAGCCCAAATTTCCTTATCTAGTTGGTTCTAAATGGACAGCCCAACAGCAAACCTGGGGTTGGCGACATTTCCAGGTGGTTAATCGCAAAAACCAGGGTAAGTGGGTATTTGCGGAAATGGTTGCTTCCTGTGACCCCAATGTCCGCTTTTGGCTAAATGCTCAACAACTCAAGGATCGCGCCTTGTGGCAACCCGGTTGGAAGTCTCTCGCAGAAATTGCACAGATGGAGAGGGAGTAGGAGTGTGGGGAGTGTGGGGAGTGTGGGGAGTGTGGGGGGTGTGGGGAGACAAGGGAGACAAGGGAGACAAGGGAGACAAGGGAGACAAGGGAGACAAGGGAGCTAGTGTAGCGCGTCAGAAATAACCCATCAGTTCAAAAAGGTACAAAAGCTTACTACACAACCTTTCCTGCCTCCTGCCTTCTGACTTGAAAGAGACGCGGGGACGCGGAGAGAAGGATTTTCATGCATGGTGGTGAAAAAAATTTTTTCATAGGGACTGCCTCCTGCCTTCTGCCTTCTGCCTCCTGCCTCCTGCCTCCGGGTGAACGAAATTTTGGGTGGGATTTCTTGAGCGTTGTATCCAAAAATTATCAGTTCTCTCTTCTTCCTCCGCTCCTCTGCTCCTCTGCTCCTCCGCTCCTCCGCTCCTCCGCTCCTCCGCTCCTCCGCTCCTCCGCTCCTCCGCTCCCCAACCTTTTTTTCGCTCACCCTCTGCCTCCTGCCTCCTGGTTAAACTGATCCCGAACTGACGTTATCGTAGTTAAAGACAGTAATCCTTGAAGCAGAATCCTGAGCTAGTTAACAACAACTTATGCTTTCATCACCCAAGCGAGTATTTATTCTCTTATACAATGTAGGGACGGAAAACAAGGGAGTTCACTCCCTGCAAATCGAAGATCGCACTGTAGTCTTGATGTTTGAGTCGGAAGACGATGCCACTCGTTACGGACTTCTGTTAGAAGCTCAAGACTTTCCTCCTGTGACTGTTGAGGCAATGGATATGGACGAGATTGACACAGAACAATTCGATTATGACTGGCAGTTAGTACCAGCAGGATTTGTCCCAGAAAGCAGTAGGGAGCGTCTTTACCTGGCTCCACCAGAAACTAACCTAGAACCAGACGACTTACAAGCCAAGACCCAGGACTCTGAAGAGGCAGTTACAGAAGTAGAGATGTCCAACTTAGATCACATTCGACGTCAGTTGGAGGGATTGTTGTAATTTGTTGTTTGTTGTTTGTTGTTGGTTGTTGGTTGTTTGTCGTTTGTTGTTTGTTGTTTGTTGTTTGTCGTTTGTTGTTTGTACCAATGACCAATA
>JAAHHL010001652.1 GCA_010672185.1 Caldora sp. SIO3E6
TCAGGAGGCAGGAGGCAGGAGGCAGGAGGCAGGAGGCAGGAGGCAGGAGACAGGAGGCAGAAGGCAGGAGGCAGGAGGCAGGAGGGTGCTATTCCTGTTGCCTACTTTCAAGTCAGACTCCCATGAACTTTCACCTCACAATGAAGGATGAAAATATTTCTATCTCCGCGTCTGGTGTGTCCCCGCGCCTCCACGTCTATTTTTAGATTAGAAGGTTCTTACCTTAGGGAGTTTTTTGTAAATCTGGTCGTTCTTCCTGGACGATTGCTCCTTTTACTGGGCAAACTTGGAAACAGATACCACAGTCAATACAGGTGGTAAAGTCAATCCAGTACCAATCTGTACCGTTGACATTTTTACCAGGACCTGGATGAATACAAGCAACTGGACAGGCTTCAACGCAATCAGCAACGCCTTCACAGGTTTCAGTGACAATAGTGTGAGACAAAACACTCTCCCTCTTGAAGACTTAGTCATGATAACTGAATCAATCAGCTGTTTCTAGATTACCAATCCTAGGTAATTATCAATCTTGCCTGTTAAAATCAAGGTCGGTATGTTTCCTCCTCCAATTATTATGGGCAATACCTTTGGACACTTATTTCGGATTACCACCTTTGGTGAATCTCATGGCGGTGGCGTCGGAGTAGTGATTGATGGGTGTCCACCACAACTAGAAATTTCTGCTGAAGAAATTCAGGTAGAACTAGACCGTAGACGTCCTGGGCAAAGTAAAATAACAACACCTCGTAAAGAAACTGATACTTGCGAAATTGTTTCAGGAATGTTTCAGGGCAAAACCTTGGGGACACCCATTATGATTATGGTGCGTAACAAGGACACTCGCCCCCAAGATTATAGCGAAATGGCTCAGACCTATCGCCCTTCCCATGCAGATGCGACCTATGATGCCAAATATGGTATCCGTAACTGGCAGGGTGGAGGAAGATCCTCAGCTCGTGAAACTATTGGCAGAGTTGCCGCTGGCGCAATCGCCAAAAAAATTCTTGCCCAAGTGGCAGGCATCGAAATTGTGGGCTATGTCAAACGCATTCAAAACTTAGAAGCGATCGTAGAGCCCAACTCTGTTACCCTCGAACAGGTAGAGAGTAATATTGTCCGCTGTCCTGATGCTGAATGTGCAGCAAGGATGGTTGAACTTATTGAGCAGATTGGACGTAGTGGTAATTCCTTGGGCGGTGTCGTTGAATGTATTGCCAGGAACATACCCAAAGGTTTAGGAGAGCCAGTATTTGATAAACTGGAAGCAGATCTAGCCAAGGGTGTTATGTCCCTACCCGCAAGTAAAGGTTTTGAAATTGGTTCCGGTTTTGCTGGGACTATGCTTACCGGCAGTGAACATAATGACGAATTTTACACCGATGAAACCGGCGAGATACGGACGGTAACCAATCGTTCTGGTGGTATTCAGGGTGGCATCACTAACGGTGAAAATATTATTTTGCGGGTAGCATTTAAACCCACTGCTACCATAAGAAAACAGCAGCGCACAGTAACTAGCACTGGTGAGA
>JAAHHL010001653.1 GCA_010672185.1 Caldora sp. SIO3E6
TCTGCCTTTTTCTCAAGAGTAATGACTATAACGACACAATCCCTAACTTTGGAGGAGTTCTTACAACTCCCAGAAACTAAACCTGCCTCAGAGTTTATTAACCGAGAAATTATTCAAAAACCCATGCCACAAGGAGAGCATAGCCGATTACAGTTTAAACTCTGTGCGGCGGTTAATGAAGTAGCGGAACCACAGAAAATTGCTGTAGCGTTTCCAGAATTACGCTGTTCCTTTGGAGGAGACTCAGTTATCCCAGATGTTTCAGTCTTTCGGTGGGAGAGAATTCCCCTTACTCCTTCCGGGAAAATTGCTAATCGCTTCAATATTCATCCCGATTGGTCTATTGAAATCTTATCTCCAGATCAGAGTCAAACCAAAGTATTAGGAAATTTGCTGCACTGTTCAAAGCATGGTACAGAGTTAGGGTGGTTAATTGAGCCTAAAGATGAGAGTATTCTAGCTATCTTCCCAGGACAGCGAGTACAATTACTTAGGGGAAAAGATGCATTACCGATTCTGAAGGGAATTACTTTAGAGTTAACAGTTGAGCAGGTTTTTAGCTGGTTAAAGCTCTAGGTACTATATTGATAGACTAAGAAAAAGATTAAAAAGCGTATTGTACAACTTTTCTTCCCTCGGATTTTATTACCTCCTGCCTCCTGCCTCCTGCCTCCTGCCTTCTGCCTTCTGCCTCCTTCACTTTTTTTGACCTGAAAGAATATCCATAACTTTATCCTGAACCAAGTCAAGACATTGAGAAAAAGAAATAATGTCTGACTTTTATTTTTCTCCCGCTAAGGAAAGAAGTGGGAGAAAAATTGCTATATGCTTCGTCATTCTTTATTAGTACAAACAACCAATAACCAGTAAAAAATATGAAAATGACTAGAAGATTTTTCTTTGGCTTGGTTAGCGCACTTGCTTACGGTTTATTTATCAAGTGTAAGGCTCAAACAACTACTGGAGTAGCTTCGAGCTCACAAATTGTTGTCAATCAAGTAGGCTACTACCCCAATAGTCCGAAACTAGCCTTCTTGCTGAATCTGAGCAATTCTACCAACAATCAGGTGCAACTGCTGGATGCAAGAACCAAAAAAACGGTTTTTGTCTCGGAGTTAGCAGCCTCTGCTAAAGATAAAGCTAGTCAGGATGTGATCCAAACCGTTGACTTCACCGATTTCAACCAAGTAGGTCGATATTACCTGAAATACGGCAACCTTCAGTCCTATCCTTTTGATATCGGTACAGGGATCTATCAGGATGCTTTGACTAAACTGCTCCGTTCCTATTATCTACAAAGATGCGGTATTGCGATTAATGATCAAGAGACTGGGGTTAGTCATCCCCCCTGTCATCTCAATGATGGCATGTTTGCCCATAGTGATCAATTCTATCAAGCAGGAGAGACAAAAAGTACTCAAGGTGGTTGGCATGATGCCGGAGATTTCGGTAAGTATACGGTTACCGTTGCTGTGACTGTTGGTCGTTTGCTGAGTTTGTATGAACAGTATCCCAATTTATTTAGCGATCG
>JAAHHL010001654.1 GCA_010672185.1 Caldora sp. SIO3E6
CTGAAGTTTGGGCTGAGTTTACTGTTGCTTGGTAGCAGTCTGATGCTGCCGGTGCAGTCTCTAGCTACTGAATCAATTGCCCAGTCCCTTCCCCCCCTCAAACCCACACAACCAGCAGCCAGGGAGCAGTTAAGGCAGGGACTCACCTTGATACAACAGGACAATTTACCACAAGCGATCGCGGCTTTTCGACAAGCAGCACAACTCGATCCCCAGTTAGCCGCAGCTCACTATAACTTGGGCTTGGCTTTACGACAAACGGGAGAATTACAGCAGGCAGTAGATGCTTTTTACCGCGCCACCCAAACAGACCCCCAATTTGCTCTCGCTTTTGCTAACTTAGGTGCAGCTTTATTAGAAGGGAATAATTTTCCCCAGGCACGCTCTTATTTAACCAAGGCTTTGGAACTCGCTCCTAACCTCGGTGTTGCTCATTACAATTATGGTTTGGTCGTTGCTCAATCAGGAGAACTAGAGCCAGCGATCGCTTCCTTTAAGAATGCTATAAGGTTGAGTCCTAACGCTCCAGAGCCAGCTTATCATTTAGGAAGGATTTATTTACAGCAAGAAAATATCGAAGAAGCCAAAAAAGCATTCAAGCAAGCGATTAAAATTAGTCCCCGCTACCCAGAAGCTCACTACAACCTTGGTTCAATTTTGTTTCACCAAGAAGAGTTAGATGCTGCCCTAGCAGCTTTTCGGCAAGCAGCTATCGCTAACTCTAACTATGCTAATGCTTACTATGGTGCTGGCTTGGTATTTCTACAGCAGAATCGCTTTAGTGATGCCCAGCAAGTCTTGCAATATGCCAGGGATCTGTATCAGCTTCAGGGTAATGAGCAGTGGGTAGCCAATTCTGAACAACTATTGGAGAGAGCCCGCAATCCTTAGCTTCAGTAAAATTGGTCATTGTTCATTCTTCAAATAAAACTTTTTTACTGTATCTAGCCTATTATTTTTCATAATTAACCATAAAAGGAATAACGTTGCGATCGCTTAGTCTTAGCTGCTACGGTGCGGTAGATCCCCCTAAATCCCCCTTGGAAAGGGGGACTTTGAATCATAGCAGCTTACCTCATGAGTCTGAGAAACGCTATAAAAGTCTGACAAACAAGATCTAGCAATGGCTTTAACTTCTTATAAAAACTTGGAAATGCTAGTCAAAGCATTTCAGTTAACTTATTAAGAGGAATGCTTATCTAGCAACTTTTGAAACAAGCTGTCGGATGCCCAGAAGGATGTATTTTGAAGACTTTGGACAGCAGCAGGTAGATCGATGAGGTTCATCGTTGCTGCTTGATCTAAAATTCCCAAGACACCTGTGATGGTTAGTCCTCTGTCTGTTGCGGTGCGTCGTGCCTTCATCTCATCTAATAATAGTAAATCTGCCTTGAGTTCTTGAGCTAGAAGAATGGCTGCGCGTTCTCCGGGATCTAGTAGTTCGAGAATTGCATCCGAAGGTTGGTTAACAGGTTGAATTTTGAGCCAATCGGGTGGAGTTGCAATCCAGGTTTGCACAGGTGAAGGT
>JAAHHL010001655.1 GCA_010672185.1 Caldora sp. SIO3E6
CGCTGTCTTGTTTGGTTCGATTGCTGGTGTTTTTGTGGATCGGTGGTCGAAAAAAACTGTGTTGGTGGTAACCAATCTACTGCGAGGTGTCCTGGTGTTAGCTATTCCGGCACTGTTGTGGTTCACCAAAGACTGGACGCCCATCTACAATTTACCGGTAGGTTTTTATGTCTTGTTAGGGATTACTTTTTTGGTATCCACGCTGACACAATTCTTTGCTCCAGCAGAGCAAGCGACAATCCCTCTAATTGTCAAGAATCGTAACCTCCTCGCAGCGAACTCTCTATACACCACAACCATGATGGCATCCTTGATTATTGGTTTTGCCGTAGGAGAGCCTTTGTTAGGATTGACAGATGCATTGGTATCCAGACTAGGTATAGGGTGGGGCTTTGGTAAAGAATTGGTAGTGGGAGCCTCTTATATAATCGCCGGACTATTACTACTACTAATCAAAACTGGTGAAAATAAATATATCCCTAATGAGGAAACACCTCATGTCTTTGCAGATATTTGGGATGGATTGCAATACCTCAAACAAAACAGGCGGGTTCGCAATGCTTTGATTCAGCTGGTAATCTTGTTTTCCGTCTTCGCTGCGTTAGCAGTTATTACCGTGCGCCTAGCGGAGGCTCTCCCGCTCATCAAAGCATCACAATTTGGCTTGTTACTGGCGGCTGGTGGTGTCGGAATGGCTGTTGGTGCAGCAATTTTAGGAAACTGGGGTCAGAACTTTTCCCACTCCAAACTTGGTTTATATGGTTCTGTTGGTATGGCAGGAACCTTAGCCGCTATGGCACTGTTCACTAATAACCTCTGGCTGACTCTCGTCATGACGATACTTTTGGGCAGTTTTGCTGCTTTAGTCGGTATTCCCATGCAGACTACTATCCAACAGGAAACTCCAGAAGAGATGCGAGGTAAAGTTTTTGGCTTACAAAACAACGCCATCAATATTGCTTTGAGCTTACCTCTCGCCTTGGCAGGGGTTGCGGAAACCATGTTTGGCTTACAGTCGGTATTCTTAGGTTTATCAGTAATTACGATTATTGGAGGTAGACTAAACTGGTATATTTCTCATATCAGGAGTAAAAATATCAAACAACCATAACAAATCGTAGTTGATATTCAATCTGAATGCATATTGCTTGGCTAGGAAAAAAATCACCTTTCTGTGGTAACGTCACTTACGGTAGAGAAGTTACCAATGCTTTACTAGAGAGGGGCTATCAGGTTAGTTTCCTCCATTTTGCCCAGGAGGAAGCTGATTCTGACCATTGGTGGGGTTGCCAGGAAGTGTCCCTACCTTGCATCTACAAGTCTCAAGTTTACACAATTCCCACTCTGACGGCCAACAAAGTCTTGAGGCGATCGCTCCAAGAACTGAAGCCTGATATTGTACATGCTTCTCTGACTTTATCCCCTTTAGATTTCCTCCTACCGGAAATTTGTGAAGAACTCAATATTCCTCTAGTAGCAACTTTTCATCCGCCATTTGACGGGAAGCGACGCAACTTCAAGTCAGGAA
>JAAHHL010001656.1 GCA_010672185.1 Caldora sp. SIO3E6
TGTTGGTAGGGAGTAATAACACCAACATTCTTAACTTTAAAGTGGTCTAGAGCTGTCATGCAAGAGCGTGAGCCGGTGGCTAGTTTAAGTCCGCTGTAGTCTTCAATGCGTTTTACGAAAGCTTTGCTGCCTTCGAGTCCTCCCCAAAAGGTTTCAGCACTCATACCCATCACCAGGTAGTCAACTTCAGCAGTTTTAACTCGATCGATTGCTCTGAGAATTTCATCACGAATTTGATCTAAAAGCCTAAGCATGGCTTGATCGTTACTGAGATCTTGATCAAGAATATGGATTCTCGCCATATGACTAGTCACACCAGGGACTTCCATACTGTGAAAATCCGGTTGTACGATCGTATTGGTGCTGGGTGCCAGTACACCGAATTTTTTACGCCACCCAAGAGCATCCTTACTCATAAACTGTAGTTATTTTCAACAAGAAGAATTTGGCGTAATTATACTTCGAGATGATATTAGTTTATTTTTTGCCATTCCCAAAGAGCGATCGCTCCTCTAATTCAGTAAGATGAGCGTAGGTTTCCCTAACTGTAATTGTTTTTATGGTTAAAACACCTTCCCAGCCTTTGACAATTCCCCTCCTAGAAAATGGCGATCGCTTAAATCGTTACGAGTTTGAACGCCGCTATGATGCTATGTCTAGCCTCAAGAAAGCTGAATTGATTGAAAGAATTGTTTATTTGGCTGCTGGAGTGCGTTTCAAAAGCCACAGCCAACCTCATGCTCAGCTTATTACATGGTTGGTAAATTATGAGGCTATGACTCCAGGTGTTGCTGTCGGGGATGCTCCCACTGTGCGGCTTGATATGGACAACGAACCCCAACCAGATGCTGTTCTCCTGATCCTGCCAGAAGCTGGGGGTCAAGCTAGTTTAAGTGAAGATGATTATATCGAAGGTGCTCCAGAGTTAATGGTGGAAATTGCCGCTAGCAGCGTTGCCATCGATCTTCACACCAAAAAACAAGTTTATCGCCGGAATGGGGTGGAATATATTGTTTGGCAAGCCTTAGAGCAAAAAATTAGCTGGTTCTATTTAGACAGGGGTGAATATGTCGAATTGCCTGTTGATGCTGATGGCATTATCCGGAGTCACATCTTTCCTGGATTGTGGTTAGCGGTTACATCAGTTTTAGCTGGAAATATGAAGCATTATTGGCAGTTTTACAAGAGGGGATGCAGTCTGTTGAACATGCCGCATTTGTCCAAAAATTAGGTGTTATATGTTAGGTGTTAGGTGTTAAATTTAAGGGTTTCTCACTTGCAGTGCAATATTTTTTAGAGCTTGTAGGTTGGGTGACAATACTACTCGGTTAAGAGTTGATCCCCCCAACCCCCCTTAGCAAGCAGGGCTGTTTCATTCGATCAAGGTGTACTTTTGTCAATGCCCTAAACACTCAATTTTAGCTGCCAATTTCTTGTTTACCTGGTCAAAATTGTCAATCTGCGGGTCGAAATTCATTGATTTTCCCCTTGACAATCTACGCTTCCCTGGGAATGAAACAGCCCTGC
>JAAHHL010001657.1 GCA_010672185.1 Caldora sp. SIO3E6
AGGGTGTAGTAGTTCACCCAGTCAAGATTACTCTGGCAAACTAATTTCCGCGTTTTTCCGCAAAATTAGGAACTATTACTCTACCTTACCAAAACGCTCAGGAGGCCAAATACGGAAAACTACCTTACCGTAAATTTGCTTTTTAGGTACTAAGACTATTTGGAGCTGATCACCATTACTTGCATCTTTGCCTAATACTAAGTAGTGCTAAAGTATTAGTCGCCCGGTCTACCAAGGGCATGGTAGCACCTTTCCACCTAAAGGGTTCTACCTCGTATCCCAGAGACCAAATACCCACATCTAACATGTCTTCTCCTAACCAGGCAGGCCAGAAGTTGTTATCATTATCCTTTGCCTGGGGATGCCATGTCTTTCGCGCACTGCCACCAAGTCCATGGACAAAAATCACATCCCCTATCCGTTGTGGGTTCTGGCAACCGGAGATTTCAATTAATACTGAATCACTCACTGACTAGGATGAAGCTCAAAAGGGAGTAAGTGTCGTATTTTAGCCAAAAAATTAAGTGATTTGTCGTTTGTTGTTGATTGTTTGTTATTTGTTGTTTGTCGTTTGTTGTTTGTAGGGCTTGGTATGATTACAGGCAGGATGCCTGTTCCACTCATAACTGATGATTGAATTTGCTGCTTGCGTGAGATACGTGCGATCGCATATTTTGCAGGAAGGTTGGTTTGTTATGGAGAATGAGGATAACTGAGCGATCGCGGATGCTGAAATGATATATTGCGATCGCCTACAACACCAGCAAAACTGATCGCACTTCATCCGTTTCGGGTGAGCGAAATTTTGGGTGGAACTTCTATTCTCCGCGTCTCCCCGTCTCCACGTCTCCACGTCTCCCCGTCTGCTTACTCATTTCCCCACACTTTTTTTCGCTCACCCATCCGTTTCAGCGACAGGTTATGTAACTTCAAATTTCAATCCTCCTCAAGCGTCAATATTCCTGCCTTTTTATCTGCCACCAACCGCCGATTTTCTAACCACAGTAAACCCATCAAAAAAAAAGCCCTGGATCATATTCTGCCGCAAGTTCCTGTTTCATTAAGATGCATTGCCAGAATATCTGCCTTCAGGTGCTTTTGGCGAGCTTTTTGGAGAGCAGCTTTGTGACTAGGAGCGATGAAGTAGTCTCCACTGTTTGGCTCAATTAAAATAAACCAATCATAATGCTCTTTAACTAGTTCTGGATAAACTCGGTCAAAAATCCGCTGACAACGCCTGCTAAATTCTTCCTCTTGTGCTTCAAGCATAGCTATCTCTTCTGGAGAAAGAGAAGGACGGCTAGGGTCAATTCTGCTTCCACGGGGGACTTTTTTGCGGATTTGCTGAATCATAGTTGACTTGTTAGAATTAGGATAATTGAGCGATCATATAGTCAATTTTCATAACTCTACAGGTGTACATCTATCCCATCATTTAATATAATACCACAATATTAAGTATGTTGAGTGGGGATGTTGAAAAATTGGATAGTAATCGGTGAAAACGCGATTTAGGAATCCTTAAG
>JAAHHL010001658.1 GCA_010672185.1 Caldora sp. SIO3E6
TGGGAGCTGAGGGAGCTGAGGGAGCTGAGGGAGCTGAGGGAGCTGAGGGAGCTGAGGGAGCTGAGGGAGTAAGGCAAGTCCAATAATTGGGATAATTTTTTCTTGGAGTTTCCTTATTGGCCTGGTATCACTAAAGGTAATTGTTGTTCTGAGCCTCCCATAATCACTATTTTAGCGTTTTCAGATTGGGCTATATTGGCAGTAGCTTCAATCGCTTTCAGTTGTAAAATCTCTTGAGTTAATCCTTCTGCGAGGATACGTTGAGCTTCAGCTTGGCTTTGAGCTTCAATCTTTTGCTTTTCTGCTTCCTTACGAGCCTTGACTATTTCAAAGTCTAATTTTTGGCTCTCTTGCTCTGCTGCTAATTTTTCTTGAATTGCTGCTTGCATATTTTCCGGTAACACTACCTTACGTAATAGAGCTTTATCCACCATAAAGCCAAGAGGCTGTAATTCTTGCTCGAGTTTTTGACTTAAAATTTGAGCAACTTCTTGTCTTTTTTCACCATAAATCGCCGTCAACTCGTACTGTGCTGTTATTTCTCGTATAAGAGAGCGAAATCGAGATATAATGATTTCTTCTGGATCTGACCCTATATTTTTATAGATATCTCCTAATTTTTCTGGGTCTACCTTATATTGTAGGCTGACATCCAGATCTAGACTTAATCCTTCTTTGGACGTAGTATTAACTACTTCTTTGACATCCTTTAAGCGAGTAGAAAATTTCACCAACTTACTCAAAGGGTTAATCAGATGAACTCCAGGTTTCAGGGTTTTGGGAGAAATTTGACCAAAAAGTTCAGTCACTGCGGCAGTTCCAGCTGGAATAACGGCTAACGTTTTCCCGATCGCCACTAGTATAGTTAAAGTTACAGTTGCTAGTACAATCAATTGTATTTTTCTGGTATTATTCATGGTGGTATTCTCCCTAATTCAATTTATGTAAAATAAGCTTGACTTCTAAAGAACCAGGCAACAAGCAAATTTTCCAATAGTCAACAACTTTATTTCTTTAAGACTTTTATTTTAGTGATACTGAAGAAAAAACAGGTTAACCTCTCGTTAAGTCCCTAAATGTTGATAACTTACTATTATGGAGATTCGCAGCAGTTATAGTTCCCTCGCAACAACCCTGAGATATAGACGTCAACGCCTTGCTCAGAGGATTGCTTTCCCGGTTATTCTTTGGTCTGGCAGTCCCAGTGCTCGCAACTTCCGAGCCAATACCTTTCCCTTTCGTGCTAGTAGCCACTTCCTTTACTTTGCTGGTTTACCTCTAGAAAAAGCAGCAGTTTTCCTCAATGGGGACAGGTTAGAACTATTTATAAATGAAGCTGCTGCGGAGGGTGCTTTGTGGCATGGGGAAACGCCGAAACGGGAGGAAATTGCCCAGATAATTGGGGCAGATGCTGCCTTTCCCCTATCTGAATTACCAACGCGGGCAACTGGTGCAGGGACAATTGCTCTCCAGAATCCCACCACTTACCAAGAACAAACCCAAATCCTGAATCGAGCAGTAGCG
>JAAHHL010001659.1 GCA_010672185.1 Caldora sp. SIO3E6
TGATCGGCAACTGGCACATCTGACTCCAGTAGCAATGTGGTACTGTGGAGCTCGGAATCAATCTGCTCCTGCAATCCCCTCTGATTTAAGAGGAGCTTTTGAGGGATATCGGGAGGCTGAGTAGAATTGAAGCGCTTCCAAAGGCTAGACCACAGCTCCTCTACCGTCAACGGTTTAACATCCAGACCCATTTTGTTAGAGAGAACTTGCTCCCATTTTTGAAAGCCATCCTTGAAGGCTTTGGTAACTGTGTCTTTGAGCTTAAGTTGAGTTTGTTCTGTCGTCGGATTTTTGGACTGATACCACCAAGATTCCCCCTTAGCCAGGACTTTCTCAATCCAGCTCTCTGCGCCAGCAGCATCAGGTTCAATGGTGTAGGTGACATAGAGTCGCAGAGACTTGGGTTTGCGAATACCTTGGCGGGTAAGTTCCTGAATTCTGGATCGTTCCGCCATCACCAGAAATTGGCTCTCTGGAGAGGGAGCGCCTTCGAGCAAAGATTTCAACTGTTGTTGCCGCGCCTGGTCCGAGGTAAATGAACCCAGATGAAAGGTAATCTGTTCATTAGGTGGGAGGTCTTTGAGACCAGCTTCTAGGTTGTTGAAGATCGCATTAAGCTGATCTTGCCGCAGAGTGGTGTGAATTCCCCGACAATCAAAGCCAAAGACAAAGCAAAACCTATCTGTCTTATTCTCTTTGGTCAAAACGTAAGCACCTACATCTCGACCATCCAGAGAGATGTGGAGCATAGTGGCCAAATCTAAGTAATTCTCTAAAGGCTTGAGTCTAGCGCTTTGGCCGCCGGTGTTTACGCTTTGTGTTTTGATTTTTGCTTTCATTTGACCCCCTGTGCAATAAGCTTTGATAACGAGCCATCCCTCTTGTCCATTTAGGAACACCAATAAACTTGCTCAAGTAGCGCCAATTCCGGGTATTGGTCAGTATCCACCAGGTTCCTCCTAACCAACCAGCACATAGTACTGTCCACAACCAGCTCAAGGCGAAGATACCCCGGCAAATAAAGTAAGAAAGCAGAGCGATGAGTGCAAAGGGGAAGACTAGCTCTGCTGGGATTGGTCCTAAGGAAGCTTGAGTACCCAGAATTTTATTGATGGATCGAAATTCTTTGTCGTCTTCTTGAGCCATAGCTAGAGTTTTGGTGCTGTTTTGAGCTTAAGTGGGAAGCTTAATTACCACTACCCCCATCCCCAATAATGAAGCCAGTCAAAACATCAGCGATAGTGACAGCAACTACCACCAATAAGGGAGTCCGAGCCACAGTCTGCCAATCCTCATCCTTGCGCACTGCGTTGACGACACCAATTAGCGCCACAGCGATGTAGAGCAAGTAGAGGGCCCGCAGGACGTTGAATACTAAACTGACAGCTGTCTCCGTGTTTGCCCCATCTGTACCTTCTGTTAAGGTGTCTTTGAAAAACGTCTCAGCTTTGCCAAAAAACTGAGCAGAAGCGGGAGCTGCCGTATGGTCAATTAAAAATAGAGCTAAAACAAATGCCACCGCCA
>JAAHHL010000166.1 GCA_010672185.1 Caldora sp. SIO3E6
AACCACGGCTCTGACTTGGTGCGCGATCGCGCTTCCTCACGAGCAGCCACGGCTCTGACTTGGTCGCGATCGCGCTTCCTCATGAGCAGCCACGGCTCTGACTTGGTGCGCGATCGCGCTTCCTCATGAGCAGCCACGGCTCTGATTTGGTGCGCGATCGCGCTTCCTCATGAGCAGCCACGGCTCTGACTTGGTCGCGATCGCGCTTCCTCATGAGCAGCTATGGCTCTGACTTGGTGTGTGATTTTGGGAGCACCCGCTTCCAGCAGCTTGCTAGACCAAACGGGTTCCAATTAGCAGAAAAATTTTTTCCAGGTCATGAGCAATCGTGCGAAGTGCCGTGGTTATAGAAGAATAACCGTGGTAACGTAAAATAGCCATGACTAAACTACGGATCATTGAGAGATTAGCAGGAGCACTTGCCTTATTGTATCCTGGAGTTATCCTCATCAAGTACCACATCCTTAACCCAATGTAAGCGATTCTCAATTCCCCAATGACCACGAATGCCTTGAGCAAATTGTGCGGCATCGAAGCATTTACTACTGATATAGTAAGCGATTTGCTGGTAGGGCTTACCTGCTCGTGTACCAATGCGTTCTACTTTTACTAGACATGCTAGACCAACCCACTCGTCACTGATACCTCTGAGGTCATCAAAAACAGATACAGTTCTAGTGGTGAGACGGTCACTTCTTCTTTCTCGGCTTATATCAACACTTATGGGTTTTTGTTGTTGAGTGTTTAGTTGGATTTGTTCGTAGAGATTTTTTTGATTGCCTTTAACAGCAATCACATAATCATTTCCGCTTTCAACAATTAGTTTTACAGTTTTTTTTGACAGTGTAAAGCATCAAAGGTAAAGACAACTCCTTCTAGCTCTAAATTAGCCAAAAGCAACTGCACAACAGCAATTTCACTACTTTCTTTATTACGAAACTGTTCTAGGGCTAGGGCTACTCCACAACGACTACTGAAAACTGAAACTACCGAAACTTTCGTCTTGATAAGCTTGAGTATAGTTCTTCACTGTCCCTTTGATACTTTTGCCATCAACTCCTAACCCTACCCCCTCTTGGACTGGCATCCCATCCCTGAGCCAGTTCGTCAAAACTTGGGCTAATTGAGTAAAATCAATACTCATCATTACCCTCCGAAAAGTCGAGTCTGAGGGAAAACCCATTGGCGGTAACTCGCTTGCTTTCGAGTAAGGCTTGGTGATGACGACGGGCTTGCATCTTCCAAGGCTCGATAACCATAGCAATCGCTCATTGTTGCCATAATGACCAGCAGCAAAATTAACCATAAGGGATAGCGTCTTCCTCAGTTGAGCGCGAAAATCACCGGAGTCGGGCTAAGGCTTCGAGGAGATTGGTTTTCATGCCTGGAGAGTCAGAAAGCTCCGAGACAAGACTAAAGCCAAGGAGTCTTCAGCACTTTCATTAATAAAACTTATCACCCTAACTACTGGAGAGCCATTATCAACTTTTTTGTATCGCATGTCTTATGAAGAGATATCACCAATGTTGATTTTTCCAGCTGTGCCTATGATGATGCCAGCATTGCTTTTAATATCAGTAATCTCACTTTTGTTGCCTTCTACACTGACATTACTAATCTGACTAATCCTTTCCTGGGCTTCTTCTTTAACTTCATCCCATCCTTGTTGAGGCAGACCCTTACCCCCGTGGAGTAATGCTACCGGAAAATCTTCTGTGGCAAAGTCAAAGAAGGGGGTTTGCTCTGCTTGACAGAGTTGCTTGGCACTAGCGGGAACAGTTTTTCCTACATAGTTCATCAAATTAGAAACCGTCACCACCTGATCTCCTGGTTGATTAGCTGCACCTTGTAAGGCTTCCAGGAAATGGAAGGTGTAGATACTCATATTACCATCAGGGCGAATCCAAGATTTTTGTTCTCCTGTAGATGATGTAAATACTGCTCTTCCTGTACCTTGTTTGAGTTTGTCGATTAAATATTTGGGTAAGGCAGTGGAGAGAAAATTACCGGGTAATTTTAGGTGTTTTTTCCCAGCGTTGGAGGGCAAAGCATTTGGATGGTTTATATTGGGCTTCGTTGATGAATTATCGCCCAAATGCTTTGCTGCTAAAGCACCATGCTGCGCAAATGCCCCTACATTAGATTTCGCCGTAGCCATCCCGGCGGCATAACAACTATCGATAATTACCAGTAATCTTTGGGCTGGGATTTGTCGCAGTGCTTCTGTAAATATGTCGGCTGGTAAAGCGGAGTTGGGAATATCGAAAGGTTCGACATCGTGGGGAATTAGGTAGTATTTTCCGGTATCATTGTCTAACCAACCATGACCGGAATAGTAAACTAAAACTGTAGCTTCTGAGTCGGCAGCGGCTTGTTGTTGGAGCCAGTTTAAGTTAGATAATATGGATTCTTTGGTTGCGATCGCATCGTTGAGTAGACGCAGATGTTGTTCATCATCAACGTAGCCACATAAGTTGGGGTTTGTGAGGAGAGATTTGAGGGCTAGAGTATCTTTAACTGTAACAGGAAGTGACCATTGAGGGTAAGCTGACTCGCCGACACCAATAAGTAAGGCATAGTTGTGGTAGAGGGTTTTGGACATGGTAAGTTTGGGGGGTGGTCTATAATACTGACAGCGTTCTTGGATGGTGTTTAGTGTTGTGAGAGTTTGATTTAATGTATCTCCTCTATTGGCTGTAGCAAAGTTATGATCTTGCAGTTTGTTAATTAGTTGAGGAATAGCGGTATCCGAGCCAATTTTTCCTAGAGAATATGCTGCTCTCCAAAGCACATAATAGCCAGAATCTTCTAGAGTATTAATTAGGATAGGAACCACAGCATCCGAGTCCATTTCCGAGCCTATTTCACCTAGAGCAATTGCTGCACTCCTACACACATCAGAGTCGGAGTGTTCTAGAGCTTTAATTAAGGCAGCATCCGAGTCCATTTCCGAGCCTATTTCGCCTAGAGCAAGTGCTGCACTCCTACACACATCAGAGTCGGAGTATTCTAGGGCTTTAATTAAGGCAGGAACCGCAGCATCCGAGCCGATTTTTCCTAGAGAATCTGCTGCTTTCCAACGCACATCAGAGTCGGAGTATTCTAGAGCATTAATGAGGGCAGGAACCGCAGCATCTGAGCCGATTTCACCTAGAGCTTCTGCTGCTCTACTACGCACATCAGATTTAGGGTGCTCTAGGGCATTAATGAAGGCAGGAATTGCAGTATCTGAGCCGATTTTTCTTAGAGCTTCTGCTGCTCTATTAGGAAGATCATAGTCAGAGTATTCCAGAACATTATTAATTAGAGCAGGAACCGCAGTATCTGAGCCGATTTCACCTAGAGCTTCTGCTGCTCTACTACGCACATAGAATTCAGAATCTTCTAGAGCATTAATTAAAGCAGGAACCGCAGCATCCGAGCCGATTTTACCTAGAGAATTTGCTGTTATCCAACGCACATAAGAGTCAGCATTTTCTAGAGCATTAATTAAAGCAGGAACCGCAGCATCCGAGCCGATTTTACCTAGAGAATTTGCTGCTTTACAACGCACATAAGAGTCAGCATTTTCTAGGGCATTAATTAAAGTAGTAACAACAGCATCTGAGCCAATTTTTTCTAAAGCTTCTACCGCTCTACCGCGTACATAATAGTCAGAATCTTCTAGGGCATTAATTAGAGCAGGAACCGCAGTATCTGAGCCGATTTTTCCTAGAGATTCTGCCGCTCTACTACGCATCATATCATAGTCAGAGTATTTGAGGGCATTAATTAGAGCAGGAACCGCAGCATCCGAGCCGATTTTTCCTAGAGCTTTTGCTGCTTTCCTACACACTTTATAATCAGAGTATTTGAGGGCATTAATTAGAGCAGGAACCGCAGCATCTGAGCCGATTTTTCCTAGAGCTTTTGCTGCTTTCCTACACACTTTATAATCAGAGTATTTGAGGGCATTAATTAGAACAGGAACCGCAGCATCCGAGCCAGTTTTTCCTAGAGCATCTACTGCACCGCAACGCACCTCAGATTTAGAGTGTTCTAGAAGATTAATAAGGGCAGTAACCGCAGTATCAGAACCTATGTATCCTAGAACTTCTGCCGCACTCCTACGCACCCAATGGTAAGAGTTTTCTAAGGCATTGATGAGGGCAGTAACCGCAACATACGAGCCAATTTCACCTAGAGCTTCTGCTGCTCTCCTATGTACATCATAGTTGGATTCTTCTAGGGCATTAATTAGTTCAGGAATTGCTTCATCAGATTTTGTTACCCTCGCCAGCTCCACTTTCAGTAACTGAGGCAGTTGTAACCCAACCACCAAACCTACTGTCTGCTCCTGAAATTCCGATTTAACCTCCCCTGCCAACCCAGCACCTAAAAACCAATCTACCTCCAAAGCCAACTTCACCAGTCGCACTGCCTGCTCCTGATCCTCCAGCAACTGCATCATTAGAGCTAAAGGCCCAGTCCATTTGAGATAATTCAAATAGTCCCACTTCAACTGTTGATCACTCAGACTTGTCAATCGCTGCAACAAACTTTCTGCTGTATAGTACTCCAGAAGCAACTGATGGCAAAACCCAATTTGATTAGTACCTGGATCAACTTGAATTAGATGATAGTCGAGTAAATCTTGCAACCAGCGAAGAGCATCATCATCGGGAAAAGCTACCTTACCTCGCAAAAATTCTGTTAGTTTTACCTTAGCTTCCTGCCTAGGAATGGCAACCATGAGCTCCGTCTTGGATTTTCCCTGAGTCATTACCCAAGCTAAATTTTGCAATAAATCCTGCCACCAATCCCGTGATTCTCTATAAGTGCAGACACCTTGCTTAAGTTGATAGTCATAAATCTCGGTAAAGCGGCGAAATACCGAACCCAAGTTAGCAGGTATTTGGTGAGAGTTGTTAGCAAATACAGAGCAAAGCATCCACAACAACAGGGGTGTTTCCCCAAACTCCCGCAAGCGATTACCCAACTGCTTAAGCATCTGCTTCCCCTGCTGTGGCAAATAGGCACAGACAAACCGCCGCATCTGAGCTTCTGTCAGGGGTTGCATCTCCAGTTTCTTGGTAATATTAAGGTCTCCCCCTACCCCCAAATCCCTGGTGGTAAATACCATTGGTGTATTAGGGTAGTCTTGACGAAACACCCTTACCTGCTGTCTAGCCTCTTCCGAAGGCAACTCATTAAATCCATCCAACAGCAGTAACAATCTTCCCCGATGCAGCCACTGTTTCAATATCTCCTTATCCACATCCAAATTTGGCTGATGCTTAAGCAGAAATGCCTTTACCCTCTCCAACACCGAATGCTGATAATACCGTAACTCCACCAACACCGGAATCCTAGAAACATCCCTCTCTCCCTCTCTTCCCATCTCCGCGTCCCCGCGTCCCCGCGTCCCCGCGTCTCTTCCTCCCTCCGCTTCTTCCAATAACAACCGTACCAAAGCCGTAGATTTCCCGGAACCAGGACGACCTACTAACAATACATGATTAGGGGCATATTTGCGTAATCCATCAACAACCCCCAGCCGCTCAATTTTCTCCTTTCCTTCCTCCCTCTCTTCCTGCTGTTGCTCAACCGTCTGCACCATCAAATCCAACAGTGGGGGACATTGTTTCTGCTTATCTCGTTGTTTCCCCACCACATCAGTGAGGGTGTAAAATTCCCACCATTGGGCGTATTCCTGGCAAATTGAATCAAGATAGGGATGTAACTGGTTTCTGTACACCTGTGCCTATTGTCGATAATTCGGGTTTTATGGGGGAGATTCGGAGGGCGGGTTTTGAACCGAGAGGTTATCGTCAGCTATTCTATCTTACATATCTCTCCCACCGCTGAGATCCCCGACTTCTTCAAGAAGTCGGGGATCTAGAAGTCTTGCCTATTGTCGATAATTCGAGATTTATGGAGTAAATTTGGGAAATTGCGATCCAGCTATGCTGCTGCCGTAAGCGATCGCTATTCTATACTACAGAGATCTCACGCTGTTGAGAACCCCGACTTATTTAAGAAGTCGGGGTTCTAGAAATCTTGGCGATCGCACCATATTGTACGGTAGCATTCTATTTTGGCAGAAATACTTTGTTCCCTTAGTGTCCTTTGTGTCTTTGTGGTTCTCCCACAGAATGATCAATCTGCGATTGCTAATGGATTTATCATGTTAAAGGTAAACTTGGATTTAGCATATTGCCATGATTCAGTCAACCCTGGCAATTCTTGGTGCTGGCGCTTGGGGAACAGCTCTGGCATCCTTAGCAAGATACAATGGTCATCAGGTGCGCTTGTGGTCTCGCAGTAGTCCCCAAACCCTAGAAGAAGCACTGACGGAAGTTGAGCTAATTGTCTCAGCTACTTCCATGAGAGGGGTTGCCCCTACTGCTGCCAAAATGCAAAGCATTAAGTTACCAGCCAATGGGGTGATTGTAACAGCAACCAAGGGGTTAGACTCCAAAACAACTCATACCCCCTCTCAAATTTGGCAAGCAACATTTCCCAACCATCCAATTGTCGTACTCTCTGGCCCGAATCTCTCGAAAGAAATTGAGCAGGGACTACCCGCTGCTACGGTAGTTGCCAGTACTAATCTTAAAGCAGCAGAACTAGTGCAACAGGTATTTGCTTCTGAGCGCTTCCGAGTTTACACCAGTACCGACCCCATTGGCACGGAGTTAGGGGGAACATTGAAAAATATAATAGCGATCGCAGCTGGAGTTTGTGATGGTCTTAAGCTGGGTACTAATGCTAAATCTGCTCTAATTACTCGTGCCTTAACGGAAATTATTCGTGTTGGTACTCACCTTGGCGCTCAAACAGAAACTTTCTTCGGTTTGTCTGGTTTGGGGGATATGCTAGCGACTTGCAACAGTCCCCTCAGCCGCAATTATCAGGTTGGTTATAATTTGGCCCTGGGAAAATCCTTAGAGGAAATTCTTCGGGAATTACAGGGTACAGCAGAAGGAGTTAATACTACCAACGTGCTGATTGACTTAGCCAATCGGGAACAGATTCCGGTACCAATTGCTTGGCAGGTTTCTCGCCTGCTCAATAATAAAATAACCCCATTACAGGCAGTGGAAGCTTTAATGGAAAGAGATTTAAAGTTAGAATTTGGTGACTTGTTCTAGAACATTGTTTGGAAAATCCCTAACACTGTTGAGCAGAGATGCGGAGACACGGTGACGCGGAGACGCGGAGACGCGGAGAAATGAAATCCCACGAAAATTTCGTTTACCCCCCTAACACCTAACACCTAACACCTAACACCTAACACCTAACACCTAACACCTAACACCTACCACCTACCACCTAACACCTATGACTGCTACTTCAATAAAAACTGCGATTCCTATAACAGAATGGAAACTTGCTAGTTGGCAAGACTATGAAATGTGTCGTGAGCGGGAGACTCAGGAACGAGTTAAATTATACTATTACCAAAATCGTCTGTTAGTAGAAATGGGTTCAGAAGGCATAAATCATTCTAGCATCAGTGACCTCTTGACGATGCTATTTTTTATCTGGTTCAGTCAAAAAACGAAACAGGAATTCACTTCTTTAGGTCGTTGCTTATTGGAAAAATCTGGACACAGTTCCGCTGCGCCAGATATTGTTTTATATATTGGAGCAGATTATCCAACATGGTCTCCTGGGGAAAGGCGCTATATCGATTTAAATCGATGGAGAGTTCCTGATCTCGTCGGGGAGATTTCTGATACGACTTTATCAAGTGATTTGGATGAAAAAAAGCATCTTTATGCGCTTTTAGGAATTAAGGAATATTGGGTGATTGATGTAGTTGGAGAGCGAATTTTTGCTTTTCAATTACAAAAAAATAATCAATATCAGGAGTGTAGAGTCTCTCAATGTTTAGCTGGTTTGCCAATTTCACTTCTCGAACAGACTCTCTCGCGATTGCACTCAGAAAGTAATGGCAGTGTGGCTAATTGGTTTGCTGAGGAAATAAGTGCCTAACGGCGAATTCAAAATTCAAAATTCAAAATTCAAAATTTGCCTCGCTTTGCTCACCATACTACGCATTCCAAAATTCTTGCATTGATGAATCACCGAAAAAGAAGTCAACAAACCCTAAGTAAAATAAGCTAATATCTCTATAAGATGGGCTTCAAGAAAACTTTGAATTATGGACTACTATACCTTAGGCAATACAGGACTGAAAGTAAGCCGCTTGGCACTGGGTACAATGACTTTTGGTGATGACTGGGGTTGGGGTACAGATGAAGCCAAATGATTGAAACCCAAGTCTTGTACAAGGAAATGTATCAAATGGGTTCAAAAAGCTGGCATTGTTGTGGAAAATCCCTGGGTAATCTTCAAGCTGACAGCTGACAGCTGACAGCTATAGGTTAAATCTGATTGAGATAGTAATCAAACTTTTCCTGTAATCCTTCAACTGTTAGGTTCTGAGTCCAATATTCTACCAGGGCGTGACCAAATGCCCAAGCGTTGCGCTCTGGTGAGGCAGAGTTTTCTATTAGTAAGGGCCAGAAGGAGAGCAGGTCAAAATTGAGGGTGTTAGAATCCTCTTTATTGAGAAGCGAAAATAGATCATAGGCCATCTGGAGTTTGCCAATAACAACAGGCAACTGTTCTACAGGAATTTGCTCTGCCAGTAAATAAGCTAGGGTTGGTGCCCCGGTGGAGAGGGTGGAAATAAACTGGAGAACTGGGCTTTTCAACAGTGCAGTCAGTCCTTGGGTAGTTGCCATCTGGAAGGTATAATGGTCAATAATTTTTGCCGCAGCAATGGTGCGGGCTTCCAGATTGCGCAAAAAGCGGGCAAGACGGAGTTGCTTGGCAGGAGCGATCGCTTCTACTAAGGTCAATGATAAGGCTTCTACTCCCCAGGAAACTCGACCAGTTTGGAGGTCAGCAGTTACAATGGGCAAAGTCTGTTCACAAAATGCCTCAAGTAGCTCAGCCCGATACTCAGTTGCTCCCCGAATCGCCATTTCCTTAGGACGTTCCCCCCATTGCCAATTATAAGGAGGTTCCCACTCTCGAATTGGACGTAAACGATCTACCTGCGTAACGATCGCAATTGTCGGTAAGTCTGCAACTTCTACCTTGAGGTCTTGGAGAAAGTCTACATCCATTTGTAGGGCTGGATCTAGAGCCGGGGTAACCAGCAGCAGTAAATCCGCGTTGGTGGCATAATCTAGCACCAGTTCCCGGAGAGCCCCACGATTCACTTGTTCGTAACCTGGAGTATCCCAAAGGGTCAGCATTTCCCCAGTAGGGTTCTGCCAGTGGTAATTCTGAATCTGATCGGTACTGGGCAAAACATCCACAGCGGCTAACTCTGCTTGAAACATAGTGTTGATTAGGCTACTTTTTCCTGAACCAGTTCTCCCTACCAGTAAAATATTGACAGGTTTCTGTTCAACTACTTCCGGGGGTTGAGCTTGAGCCAAGATATCTCGGAGGGTTTGGGTTTTTGCTGTAGGTAGGGTAGGAGTAGCAACAGAGAATTCTGAAGTGGGTACTGGGCTATCCCCGTACAGGGCAATCGCTTGCTGGCAAAGATTCCTAAGAGCAGCTTCCCGAAACAGCTGGCTCAAATTCACTAGCAATTGTTCCGTTGCCTGCTTACTAGAACCCCTACTCATGGTTTTTGCCGCAGCAGCTGCGGGATTTAATAGCCACTGAGCCCAATTCCAGACTCGCCAGAACTTGCGAGCAGAGGGCTCTAGCTTACGGTAGACTTCATAGGCTTGGTAAGCTTGCCCTACAGTAACCTGACTAAGAACCGGGGATAACTTTTGCATCCACAAATCCAGATCATCCACTGTCCCTCGCAGCAACCCATAAGCCTCAGGCAGATAGATGTTCAACAAAGGATATCTTACTTCCGGATAGTAAACTTGTGCGATCGCGACAATTAGCTCTTGGCATCTTACCCAAAAAATTTGCCAGTCTTCCCAGATTGGTGCATCCTGCTGTGTTGCTTTCAGGGTTTCTTGGAGTACTG
>JAAHHL010001660.1 GCA_010672185.1 Caldora sp. SIO3E6
GAGTGACCAGGCCACCCACATAAGACCCTACACGACGCTCTTCCGATCTGAACAAATCTGGACATTTTTGGGAAAGCGCTACGGAGCAAGTGTAAAAATCCTAGTAGGGTTTATGTCTTGGTCCTCGCTAATTGGTATCGAAGCAGTCCAAATTATTGCCGGAGCCTTTATTCTCAAAGTCTTGGGAGCACCGGTGCTGCCTAGTATGGTAATTTTGGCAATCTTGTTTATGGTAATTTCTTTGCTGCCAGTAGAAAAAGCCAGCTGGCTCTTTCAGAGTTTGTTGCTAGTTAATTTCCTCGCTCTAGTTTACAGTCTGTGGGCTTTACATGGTTTACCTGATTATTGGCACTCATCCCTAGAGTTTATTCCTTCTTTAGCACAAATAGAGCCACCGCACCTAGTAGGCATTTCCCTATCCACAATGCTACTAGTTCTCATTGATATGAAATATCAGCAATTTGTAGTCCAAGCCAAAGATATACGTAGCCTTTATCAAGGCTGTATTTTAGCAGCAATTGTCCTACTGTTCCTCGCTTTTTTACCCTCAGCAGTGGTGGTAGCAGCTAAACATGCAGGTATTTTACCCTCTGGCATTGATGGCAAAGAAACAATTCCGTTTATCTTGTCGTGGATTGGTGGTGGTAGTAACCAACCAGTAGGTATTATTTTAATAATGTCCTTAGTGGTTCCAGCACTAGGGGTTGGTAGCAGCGTCTTGCGAATGCAGACTAAAACCATCTTAGATTTTAATATTGTGCCTGTATCCAACCTGAATCGGTTGCTAGTGGCAGCAGGCAACGCCATCTTTGGATTAGCAATTGCCTTGAGAGGTGGCTCCATTATCAATCTAATTGCGTCTTTCTATGCAGTATATGTAGCGGCAGTATTAGTTCCGTTTGTTGCCTACTTACTAGCTAAAACAGGATACTATATCTTCTCTGACTTCAGTGTGAAACTTTCTTTAATCATCGGTAGCATGTCCGCTTTAACCACCCTGATTTTAACCCTATTTCTGAGCAATGTAGCAGTTTTTGGCAGTGTTGAATTAACTATTCTGATAATGGGCATCGGATTTGGAGTTTTAGGGTTGTTGGTTGGTCAGTTAAGTTTCAACTATAATAAGTTGCCTCAATCTTAATTAGGTGGTAGGTGTTAGGTTTTATGAGTTCGCTTGCTCTAATTTTCACGGTATTGCTGATGTTGGGTTACTCTGCGAGCAGTCTTACGCCTAAGTTCCTCAACCCAACCTACGACTCTTATCCACAATTTTAAGCTTGCCACTAGTGCAGCTAGGCAGAAGTTCTTGAGCACCTCAAAAGAGACAAGGAGGACAAGGGAGACAAGGGAGACAAGGGGGACAAGGAGATTTTATAGCGCTACGCGCTAACGTTAGGACGTTAGTATGATATGCACTAAGAGCTAGAATTAGGAAATATAAATTTTCTTTGTGTCCTACCCTTCGGGAACTCCTTCGGAGAATGTGCCTTTGTGGTTAGTTCTCTTTATGTCTTAAA
>JAAHHL010001661.1 GCA_010672185.1 Caldora sp. SIO3E6
TAGGGCTTGCCTCATCAAGTCGATTGACGCGGGTTTTGAAGTAATAAGTAATAAGTAATAAGTAATAAGTTAAGAGTTCAGGAGGAATTTTCTGGTAAAAGTGCAAGGTTTTTGAACTAAAAAATACCATTTCCTGGCACTTTGCGAGACTGAAAACGATTGAAAAGCTTGTCTAGTATGGCTGACCCACTTATTCAGCAAACCCTACTTATTCCATCAATTTAGGAGTGTGTCACGGTACTAGAGAAAATATAGGCTATTTGTACTACAGATAATTGTTAGGATTTTCAACAACCAAACCCTCATTGGAAGCGGCTGCATTCAGTTCTTCATCTGCGGAGACAAAGACGATAGGAGGTAAGTTGTTGACTAAGCAAAGCTGATTAACTGCTCTACCGGCTGCTAGCTGAATAGCATCATAACCTCGTAACCCATGTAATTCAGCCAGCATCATCCCGGAACTAATAATATTATCCCTAATTTCCACAACTTGGTACTCTGTTTGCCAATCACTCTTGAATTGGTTAGACACTGTTGTTGCATCGGAAGCGCTAATACTCCCACCCCGTGATCGTCTGGTAATGGCAGCGATAATCTCAACACCTGTAACCGCAGCAACCAAGATGTCATGATTCAGTGCAGGAGCAAATAACCCTAGAACCCATGTTGAGCCAATCTCACTGATGTATCGCTTTACCAAAGCACTGCTATCTAAAAAATAAACTGCCATCTAGCGGCGTTCCTCAACAATTGTTTGGGAAAGAGGCTTACCTTGTATCTCAAGGAGTTGCCGCATAATTGATGGCTTGTGGGAAGTTTTTTTGATATTCTGCACTAATCCAGAAGTAACTAGTGCTTGATGGAATGCAGTTTGTTTTGCTGCCTGTTCCTGATAGGTAAGTTGAGCTTGAACTGCTTGGTTGAGCTGTTGCAGTTCTGATAGTTCTAAAGACTGGAGTTGCTTAAGTATTTGGTTAAGAATTACCTGAGGCATCGGTGATTGGTGGAATTTATAATTTAGAATGATGTTCTAGAAATTGAGCTTTCTGAATACTGTTGTCAAAGCAGACAGAACTTTAGCATTTGGTGTTAGGGTATTTTCTAGGGTAGATATTAGTAAATCTCAGTCTCGTTTCTAATTTATCATAAGCTTTATCTCTGTCCTATATTCCGAAGATAGAGCAGAATATTTAACCATATTTGCTGTCCCCGCTGAGGGGAATTGGTTTGTAAAGTTTACCTATCAAGGAACCCCAGGCGATAATGATTTTGTGTTTACATCCCCGCTGAGGGGAATTGGTTTGTAAAGTTTTCCTTGAAAGCTGGCCAGCTATGGGCGGCAATTTGTTTACATCCCCGCTGAGGGGAATTGGTTTGTAAAGGGTGCTGCCATAGGAAACACCTGCACAATCACAAGTTTACATCCCCGCTGAGGGGAATTGGTTTGTAAAGTAAATGGGGTTGTGCATTCCACTCCGCAGAATCAATACCGTTTACATCCCCGCTGAGAGATCA
>JAAHHL010001662.1 GCA_010672185.1 Caldora sp. SIO3E6
TTAGACCAACATCATAGACAATCCGAGAAACAACTGCTCGCCAATCTCCAGACGAATCACAAACACCAACAGACCAATGATTGTCTGAATCCTTAAGAGAAGTGGAATAACATTTATGCCAGCCCTCATCGACCGCAATGTCATAAATAACGCGGCAAGCATTATATTCTATGCAAGTATCCTCAACCAGTTGAAATTGACCAGGAGCTGGACCTAGTCCAAAGTAAGGATCGTCAGAATTAAGAAAATCAATCAAGGGTAAATCCTCTTGACCAGGCCGCAGGGGTACAGGGTCAATATTATAAAGACTCAAAGGCGGTACAGGAGTCGGCGAATAAGGCAAAGGTAAAGCTACAGGAGTAGGGGAAGTAACCAACGGAGCTGCTAGAGGTAAGGATTGAGCCTGTATCGCAAAAAGCACAAACACAAACAACAGAGCTAAAGAAAACAAAATTGAAAACCTAACCTTCATCGTTGAACTCCCAACCATACTTTTTAAATAATTCAAGAGATTCAGGATAAAGGCTAATAGCAACAGGGTTAGCAGGATAACATCCCGTGCCCAAAACACTATAGTATTCCCCTAAAGAAATCTCGGTTTCGTCAACGAAACCAAGATATTTCAAAACTTCGTAAACTTCCAGATTCATCCGAACAGGTTTAACAACTTTTAAAACAGTAGACATAATAAAAACAAATCCCATAAAAACGACAAAGCTCAGAACTAACTTAAAAAATCTCCCCAGTCACAAATTTGCAAGTAGGTTGTTTAAGGACATCAACAAGAGACGGACCTGATTCTATCCTCTCCAGAGAAGGATAAATATCAAACAACAAACGATCAACTTCAGTCAAACTCCCATACCAGCTCTTCAAAGCCAAGGTATTGGAGAGAATCCAACTCTTAAACCCCAACTTCTTTCCAAGAACTTTATCTGAGAAAATCTTAAATTGTGGAGTTGTGAAAACGCGGTAATTCTTGAAGAGTAGCTCGGTACTCCCAAGCTTCCGACTATACTTAGTTATGCAATCACAATATATATATGATTGCGTCAGTTCTCTCAGCTGCTTATCAACCTGGTCCACAAACTGGGCTATCCAAAATAATTTCCTCCCATCATGCCTAATTTGTGCTAAGTCAGCCAAAAACTGGGGACTATTACTTTGAAATCTCCTGGCATTTAGAAAAATGCCAGCCTCATCCAATATATAAAGACAACGACGACGAGACATCCAATTTTCCAAGTCAACTTTTTGGCCAGAGCTGACTGGTTTGACCTCAATCCCTCCATGCATCAAACGTGACAAAAGCCAGGTATATCCACAACTCACAAAGTACCGATACAAAGCTTTTGCATCTAAAGCAAAATTGACGCAAACATCATATTGAAGTTCTTCTGCCATTTCAAAGCCAATCAAAAGAGAGACAAAACTCTTTCCAGAGCCCATCTCGCCCAAAATACCAGTTATATGCCCTGGAATGTACAAGAACGGAATAGCCACGTGTAGGGAAAG
>JAAHHL010001663.1 GCA_010672185.1 Caldora sp. SIO3E6
CTGGAGTTTAGACTAAGACAAAATAGCCCAGTCTCATTTGTGGGCTAAGAGTTGAGTAAATTGAGAGATAAATTTAGTCTAAGTCTTCTTATTTTTAGTTTTTTTATAGGTATTTTTACCTTTTTTTACTAGGGGATAACGAGTTCGTTTGCGTCTTTTTTTTCCAGGTTTCCATCCAGGAGATTTTCCACGGGGTTTGGGAGGAAGTGCCGGAGTTCCAATCTCAACTAAAAGTCCTAACATCGACTGCGCAACTCTTCCAGGCGTTAGATTCAACTGTGGTTTTTGCCAGGGCAGACAGTGTTCTTTGACAATATCTTTAGCCAACCACAATTGCCAGGTCATTAATGGCATTAAATTGCTCCACCTTTCACACTGGTGTGGTGTACCTAAAGCTGGTAATGTCCAATGTAATCTTTGTTTAATGAATCGATACCAATGGTCAACGGCAAACCGCCTCAGATATTTTGACCATATTTTTTCTATCGATGGCATGTTTTTACCAATAAAGACTAGCCACAATGGTTTTTGTAATAAACCTTTTTTATTGGGGTCAATCCGCTCAACTAAAATCAGGTTCATACTTATAGATGGAGAGTTACGAAAGTGTAATTGTGACCATCGTTGTACTTTTATTTCTCCTAATTTTGGGTCTTGTATCTGAACCGTTTCGCAAGCTGGCCACCAAGTTGATTTCTCGTTCAGCTTAAATTTAGCTCCATGTTTTCTCGGTCTTCCTCGACCACTATATTCTCCCGGCTCTGCCCATAAGCAGCAATTTGAGCGAATTATAATTAAGCAATCTGCTTCAATATCCGCTGTTTCATTCGCCCAGGAAGCATTACCATATTCGCTATCTAGTAAGGCAAGAACTGGTTTATTTGCTTTTTTTGCGACTTGCCTTAATTGCCAAGCTGCCTTACTAATAGGTGTTTCAAAACTGGTAATCCTTTCATGCCTTAACGGTAGTGCCCAACTTCCTTTTTCTTCTGGTATCCAAGCTATCGTACTATAACTTTGTCCTATTGTCACTTTTCGTTGGGCTGATGGTTGATGATGATAACCACGCTCTTTGAGTGTTGGAGAATGGGGTCTCGGACTAGTAGTATGATCTATTCCTACTGTAATATATTCTGCCTCATCACCAGGTATTTGTTCGAGATATAACTCCATTAACTTGTTGGCATTTGGGCGACAATCCTGGAGACATTCATACACTGAATACCATTGGCGTCTAAACAAAGGAGAAAGAGCAAAATCTGCCAAGCAATGAGCATTTATTGTGGTTAAGACTGCATCAGATAGTTCAAAGACTGCATCTTTGGCAAATCCTAGACAATTGTAGGCTCTAATTCTAAATTCAGTGAGCTGATTTATGCTATTATTCATTTAAGGGAGTTACTGAAAATTTAGGCTTTTTAAATTTTCTCCCTTTTTACTTTTCGGTTTTTGTGAATCTTTGTAACGCACCCAACTCTCATTCGAGTGACTCACTCCAGCCTACAACTGGGAAA
>JAAHHL010001664.1 GCA_010672185.1 Caldora sp. SIO3E6
TGCACCACCTGAGCTTGCCTTTTGCCTGGTTTCTTAGGAGCTTCACAGATGGTTTATAATGCAGACATCTCGTGCAACTCTTAAGTTCCCAACTCAGATATTGGTTAATGTTAAACTGCTATGAGTATCTTCTGCTTCAGATGCTCATAGCCTTGGTAAGCATAGTCTCACCAAAGCCTTGTTGAGCTATGCTTGTTGCCTGAAATAACATAGGGGATTGCCTTTGTTGTTCAGAATAGTTTAATTGTCTTTTAGCAAAATTTCTTGTGGTTGTAAACCCTTGCTTCTTCTTCTTGAAGCCTTACGAAACAATGATTGCCGCTCAGGATGCCGTTGCTACCGATGCACCAGACATCAAAATCCGCACAGCTCAAGCTCAAGATTTGGGTCAACTAGCGGATATTCTGACAGATAGCTTTCATCCTCCTACTGGGATGATGCGCTGGGCTCAGCCGATATTACGGTTAGGCATTTATGAGGATTTGCGCAATCGACTGCGCTCACATTCTGAGCACTACCTCTGTTTAGTTGCCGTCTCCCAGGTTTCCACTCTTACCAATGTTGATGAAGAGATTGTGGGTACTGTAGAAATTGCCCTTCGCTCTCCTCCTTCCTGGAAACCTCAGACATCCAAATATGCCTATATTTCTAACCTAGCAGTCAGTCAGTCGTGCCGACGACAGGGAGTCGCTAAACAGTTGCTCCTAGCTTGCGATCGCACTGCTCAAGAATGGGGATTTCAACAGCTTTCCCTCCATGTCCTGGAAAATAATCATCAAGCACGACAGCTTTATCTCAAGACAGGATATGAACTGCGCCAGGTTGAGCCTAGCTACGGTACATGGAAACTATTAAGGCGTCCCAAACGTTTATTGTTGCAAAAAAACCTCGCAACTACTTCAACTAATTAAATAGTGATTCTTTATGGCTTCAAGCAGCATACCATAAAGGTTTCGCTAAATTTCAAAGCTATAGTAGCATGACACAGCCCAGCCGGAATACCAGCAATAACGATAGTCAAGATTCTCAAGCCTTGAGCATCCTCACCCAACTGCATGATCAACAGCTGCTAATTGTGAGTCAGCGTCGGAATGGCTTAATTCTATATAAGCGCTACCACGCTGAATTTGCAGGACCGGGTGCAGCAGTAGGGGGATTGTTTGATCTTGATTGTCAGCAAGTGTTACCAGTAGGAAATCTCTCCTTGCTCTCTCCTAAATCACCAGAGGAGCGACAGAGAGCCTATGCACTTCGTATGCAGTGGATTAAACTGATTAAGACAATTACCAGTAAGTCAGCACCCTTGCAGCGAGCTCAAAAAATCCTGGAACAGTTTGAAGGCTTCAATTTTAAAGCGGAGACAATTGCCGAACTACCAGATGAAGCCTTTGCTCTTTTGGTTGGCGTTTTGCCTCATACAATTAGACAAGCACGTAGTGCCCATAATCTCCGAGGCTAAAGGAGGCAGGAGGCAGGAGGCAGGAGGCAGGAGGCAGGAGGCAGGAGGCAGA
>JAAHHL010001665.1 GCA_010672185.1 Caldora sp. SIO3E6
TTAACAGTTGAGCGGTGGGGGGCCATCAGACAGTTGAAAACCTCAGACTGCTACAACCCAGATGGTAGCGTTAGAAGCGGTATAGTCTTTCGCCGCTCTATTCGTAAAGGAGGTGAGGACTCGCGAGTCGTGCCCATAGCAGATCCTCTTAGGGATTTACTAGAGGAGTACAAGCCTAGCGGTGAGTATATGTTCCCAGGGCAAAACTTAAATAAGCCGGTTACTCGGCAGGCTTTATACAAGTTTTTCCAGAAGGCATTAGAACAAGCTAACTTAAAAACTAAGGGCTTGAGTTTGCATGGAACAAGGGCTACTGGCATTACAAAATTGCATAATGCTGGTTACACTTTGTTCACAATTCGTGAGATTACTGGTCACCGACGTATAGAGAATCTTAAGTACTACATTAAGTCTTCCGACAGTACCATCAAAGCAGCTTTGTCTGTGTTGGAGTAAGTTTTTTTCTAGAGCTAAGAAGATGGAGCGTTTTTTGTCAGTTAATGGGGAGTGTTATGACATTTCCAAGACAGGGGATTATAGAGTAGGGCGACTTTCTAATAATGACATCATTTTGTCAGATCCTTATATATCCCGTCTACACTTTTCTATCAATGTTGATGCCTACAGGGGAACGTGCTACTTGCACGACGGAGACGGAATTCTTGCGAGTAGTGCTGGTACTACCGTTAACGGGGTGACGTATTCTGCTAACGCGGCCTGTGAGTTTGAAAAAGGAACACAGCTGAAGCATGGAGATAAAATCACCATTGGCGATGTGATCTTGACCTACTGTGAACACTATTGCCCAGTCTTCGATCCAAACCAAACCTACGTACCAGAGGAGTGAAGGAGTGAACCACATCCTTGCCACTGTTGGCGCGATTGTTGCAGCTATAATTTCAGCCGCCATACTCTTCTGGGTAGCAAAAATTGGCGCCGAAAAAGGCGCTGACGAAACAGTAAGAGCTAAGTTCAGATTATTTACTCAGGAAACAGCTCATCAGGAGCTGGAAATCAAGCGTCTTGATACTGTGACACGAGGTCACAACAAGCGCATTATGGAACTGGAATCCCAGATGAATGGTGACAGTACAGTACCATTAATTAATGAATCGAATCCGGATTAAGTGTGTCAGTGTGATGAATATGTTTGGTAGTTCGATGAATCGGAAAAGAGGTAATGGGAAATTAAACTATAATGGTCTAGCGGCAATATTGATGATGACAATGTCGATTATCTCTGGATTGTCGATAACAATATTCGCTCTAGTGTCTGAAGGCGACAATCAGCTTATTCAGCAAGGCGGTATCTACATAATTATTACTGCAATCGCTGCAACTGTTGGTTTGTGCCGCTCTCTTGCCGAGGAGAAGAATGACAATGAGAAGGACGCGGGTCTTCACAAGAATCAAGACGTGCTGGACGCGATCGCGCAGCAGAATCAATTTATCTCAGGCTTATCCCAGAAGGTTGAATACCACTCCAACTTGCTCCAACAGGTTAAGGA
>JAAHHL010001666.1 GCA_010672185.1 Caldora sp. SIO3E6
TTACTTATTACTTCAAAACCCGAGTCAATCGACTTATTCAGCAGACCCTAATTAGTCTTGCTGCATCTGTTCTCCCACAGTAAAGTTGAGTTGGTCTCCCAATAAAAATACTAAAGAACTGATATAGAGCCAAAGCTGTAAGATAATCACAGCCCCGACAGCACCGTAGATTTTGTTGTAATTGCTGAAATGGGCAACATAGTTGCGAAATAACCCTGAAACAATCACCCAGAATAGTGCCGCCAAAATGGCTCCTGGTAATATTGGTTTACCTGAAGGCCAGCGACTGGGGCCAAAGCGATAGATAAAAGCAACATTGGTGGTAACGATCGCCAAAGCTAAAGGCCAACTCAATAGCTTGAGGAATGTTAGCAACAACCTAACAACAATTTGGTCACCAACCATATTCACCACCAAGTTACTGATCAAGATCAGGAAAGAGGCGAGGAACAACAGTAAAATACTACCAATTGTCAAACCCAAAGCAATCAACTTGGCTTGCCAAAAAGGTCGTGCTTCTTCGGGAGGAATTTGATGGATTTGATCCAAAGCGTTCATCGCTGCACTGAGAGCTCCAGAAGCCACCCAAATGGCAATGACAAAGCTCAGGGAAAATAAACCACGATTATCTGCCAAGTTAATCTTGTCAGCAAAATCCGCCATCAGTTGTATTGCTTGCTGGGGGGCTACCTCTTCCAGGGGACTTGCTGGATTCGTCCAAGGTAATTTTAAATATTGTTTAAATAATTCAACTATTGTCAGAGTGACCAAAATTGCTGGGAATAAGGCTAACATAGCGTTGTATGCCATTTGAGACGACAAACCCAGCAACCGACGTTGCACCGCATGGGTAATAGTCCTTCTCAGGATTTTCCAATTCAGGTGGCGACAGAAAAGATAAAAACGGAAAGCACGAGCAGATAGCATGATTTGCTGAGTTTGGGGGCAAGCTCCTTACATTAATCTGCCAAATTATAGACAATTAATTGATAAGCAGTGGTCACAAATGGAAGCGACACAAGATAGTCTGGGAAAGTTAGATTCAGTTAAGTAGGTGGACAAAATTAACTATAAAAAGAGACCTAACCCCCTAACCCCCTTCCCTGCAAGGGAAGGGGGAAGACTCCCCTCTCCTGGTAGGAGAGGGGTTGGGGGAGAGGTTTTACAAGTAATTGTGCCTAACTACTTATAGCAACAGATACAGATGAGGAGCACTCTTCCATGAGCAATGATGTTAGGCAATGGTTAACCCAAATCAAGGAGCTTAAACAACAACTAGCAGATACTATTCGCGATCGCGATGCTGCTGATGAGAGTGCAGCTAACTGGCGTCAACTGTACAATACTGAAGCACAGCAACGCCGAACGGAAGCACGACTTACTCAGCAAGAGATTGAAGACCTCAAAGCTCAAATCTGGGAACTAGAGGGAGAGGGGGCAAAACTGCCTTCGGATACTGCAGAAGCAAGTTCGGTAATTGAGGAAGAGCTTAACAAACTGCAAACTG
>JAAHHL010001667.1 GCA_010672185.1 Caldora sp. SIO3E6
CCCAACCAGGCATCTCCCAAGACTTTAGCTGCCATGGAACCAATAACAATACTGCCAACGATGTTGAAAATATTGTTGAGGATCACAACGGTAGCAATTGGTCGATTCATTTTTTGACGAATTGCCAACAGTGTCAAGGCAGCTGTTTTTTTTGAGAGTGCTAACTGCTTAGCTCTAACTAGAGGAACTGAAAATAAGGCGGTTTCCGTTGCTGAGCAAACTGCTGAACCTGCCAGCATAATCAAGACAACGATCACGAGTGCGAGCATGACATCTACCACCGTTGGAATCCTAGTTTAATTTAAGTTTAGGATTAATTGCCACAAAAATAACTATCAAACTCTGTTCTCACTGTCTACTAACTTCAGTACCAAAACCCAAGTATCCCCTTGGCGTAATCATCCAATCCCCATAGATAGCAGTGCTTTGATTCCCAATCAGCACAGTGGTGAGCATGTCGATGGGTATATCTAGCAATTTGTCAAGAGTGGTCAGGGTTATTTGTTCGTCTTCTCGATAGGCAGAACGCACCAGGGCAACCGGAGTTTGAGGATGACGGTATTGGAGAAAGATAGTTTGGGCAGATACAATTTGTTCTGTGCGGCTGCGCGATCGCGGATTATATAAAGCAGTAACAAAATCAGCTTGGGCAGCAGCTTCTAAGCGCTTGGCAATCACTTCCCAGGGGGTTAACAGGTCACTCAAACTAATAGCACAGAAGTCATGCATCAGTGGTACACCTACACGGGAAGCTGCTGCTTGTAAGGCTGTAATCCCAGGAAATAGCTGTACTCCTGGAGTCTTACCATCCCAGCCATTAGCACGAAGTTGCTCAAGTACCAAACCTGCCATACCGTAGATGCCACAGTCTCCAGAAGAGATAACTGCTACCGTTAAACCCCATTCTGCCAGCTCAATTGCTCTTTCTGCCCGTTGCCTTTCCTGGGTAATTGGTAGTGCTTCTATGATTTGCCCTGGACGTCGCAAGGGGCTAATCAAGTCTAGGTAAAGGGAGTAGCCAATCACTGCATCTGCTTGAACAACAGCAGTTTTCGCTGCTAAAGTCATTTGGTCAAGTTGTCCTGGTCCTGTGCCGACAAGGAACAGTTGACCAGTGCGTCCAGTGTATTCTCTTTCTGCTTGGGCAATGGCTACTGTTACTGCTCCTGGTTGATCTGCTGATTTGAAGATTTGTTTCGGTACTAGGAGAGAATTGGATAAACTAGTGCAGCGCGGCGAAAATAACCCGCCAGTTAAAAAAGATGAAAAAGCTTCCCTCCTGTCTCCTGCCTCCTGCCTCCTGCCTTCTGCCTCCTGCCTTCTTGCACTAGCACAAATGGCTGCGGCTTCAGCGACGCTGGGAGTGCCAACTTCCGCTGCAACGATTTTTGAAGGAGTGGGTACATTTACAGAGTTGAGTATTTCAGCAGGGAAAGTTCTTAGGGGGAAATTGCGCTGCTCACCAAGTTCCAGTAGTCCTACTTCATCAGCTTTCAGGTCAATAGA
>JAAHHL010001668.1 GCA_010672185.1 Caldora sp. SIO3E6
TGCTATTCCGATATAGAAAAAATCTTGCGATCGCATAATAGATAAAAGCTCCAGGATTCAGAAATGGCAAATGTTTTCGGAGAGTGACAGAAAAGGGATACTTGGGGAGTTAAGGGACTCATTTGCTAAGCTTCTTGCCAACCTTCCTCAACTCAAACCCAGAGTGCATCTACCATTAATCCCTAAGCGCAAAGCCATTTTTTCCTCAATCCTACTCCAAAACTCGACTAAAATACTCACGATACAAATGGCATCGAGGTACAACCCGATTACCCTGCTGCTCTACTAATCCCATGCTATGAAGCTTATAAATTTGGAGTGAATCTAATTCCACTGGCTCCCATGATGAAACCACTTGCTGCAAAGCTTTAGCCAAATCAGGTGCTTGTCGTAATGCTTGCAAATGTCGTCGTAAATGGTTGCGGTAAATACCTGCTTCTGTTGCCGCTGTTGGTAATAACTGTTCTAGGGTTAACTTTCCCGATGTAATCTCATAAATGGCTAAGCTTACTAAATAAGGGTGTCCACGCACCATGTTCATCAGCTTTTCAACCTCACTATTGTGCCAATTAAGTCTATGCATACGAGCTATGTGTTTAACTTGAATTGGGTCAAATTCCGTTAGTTCTAATGGGACTCCCGCATTGAAAGGAGATTGATTGATATCCAAGGGTATATAAACTTCCGTTGAATGAGCAACGACTAATCGCAGTTGTCTCCAGACTTCAGAAATTTTTCCTTTTTCATGCCAACTGCGTAGCAGACCTGCAAAATCTTCAATGACCTCTCTATAGGGAAATAAACGGTCTATATTATCTAATCCTAAAACCAAAGGAAAATTGATTTGAGGCAATAAATATTCCTCAAAGTATACTGTGCAATTATCATTGCTGCCCAAAATGTCCGTATCCCAATAATTATTGATTTGATTATCTAACTTGAGCTGCCGACTAACCTGCAAACAAAGCCAGCGTAGGAATGCAGACAAATTAGTTAAAACTGATTTATTGACGCTATTCAAATCCAGATACACTGTCCGAGCCTTTTCTGAAGCAGCATAGTCTAACAGTCTCATGAGCAAAGAGGTCTTACCCATTAATTTTGGGGCTTTAATCCGAATTAAGGCCCCAGGCTTAACTACGGTTTCATAACCAATAGATTCAATACCAGCTCGTTCAATGTAAAAAGGAGAAGCTGGGGTCACTGCCCCTTCTGGAAAAGGTAATTCTGTTGCTGTAACAGATAGTGATGAGAGTATATTGCGACTATCTTGTAGCTTACTTCTAGCTCTCTCTAAAGCTACTTTAAAATTCTTTTTAGTTAATTTCTCCCCTAAAGCCTCAGACAGCTTTTTCCATAACTGATTGCCAATATCTTTATTAAGGTATTCTACACTATAGCCAGCTTGTTGGGCAATTTCTTCGTAGGTTAGTCCTGCCCAAGAACCTTGCAGCACAAGTATTTCTAGATCATTAAGGTGCTTTTGGGTCTTTTGGGAAAACA
>JAAHHL010001669.1 GCA_010672185.1 Caldora sp. SIO3E6
GAGCGGAGGAAGAAGAATACAATTTTCCTTAACCCTTGGAGTATTTCCATATGTAGGTTTTTTTTAGAACCACTACGCTATATATGGGAGTTGACAAAATGCACGACCTTTTAACTTGTCACCATTGGGCAACAGGGAATAACCTTCGATAGTTCAGTCCAATAACTGATAGTTATCAATTACTTCACGACTTTTGAGCTCTTCGAGCATGTCAAGGGAAATTTTATCACCGAATAGTACTGCACAAAAGTGGTCATAAGCAGCAAATTGTACAGCATCTTTAGAACCAATTTCAATATGTAAAATTTCACACCCTAAGCGCTCATTAGCTGTCAAAAGCTCTACGACTTTCTCCACATTACTGGAATCTAGTTTAATAAGTAGACCAGAACCAGCAAGTTCACTATTGCTTCCTGGCAATGGAGATTGTGCTCCTATAGGTTGAGGGTTAATCAAGGAAAAATCCAGATCATTCTGAATCAGCCAAACCGCTAATTGGGTTTCAGAATTAGCTAACTGACTTGCTACTGCCTCAAATAGTTCCTCGAGAGCATCGTAATTTGGTTCTATAGTACCTTTAAATTTCATGTTTAAGATTAATTAATAATGGATAATGGATAATTAATAATGGATAATGGATAATGGATAATTATTAAGAAGGTTAAAACCTTGCTTAATTGAATATAATGATAACCTGGGGAATGTAGAATGTATAGCAGTCGCCAGGGCGGTTAAGACATTCTCAGGTAAGGCAAGTGAACAAGGGGCTTCAGCCCCTTGTCTTAAGCCCCTTGTCCTAATCGCCTTGGCGGTTGCTATAGAATTAGGAGCTAATTGTGTTAACCGGAGGACGGTGTTGGGCGGGTTTTGATACCAATATTCCAGTCAAATGGCCTAGATTCTCGCTAAACCCGCCCCTACAATATGTGCAATTTAATTCACATTAGACGTAAGTTATTTTTGCGCACTTCCTAACCGCTGCTTTTTAGCTAAACTGCAACCTGAACATTGTCCACAGACTGCACTTGATTGAGCAATTGTTGCAATTCTTCTCCTTCAATTACCTCAGTTTCTAAGATTTGCTGGGCAATCTTTTCGAGTAAGTCCCGATTTTGCTTGAGAATATCTAATGCCTGCTGATGAGCAGTTTCCACAATACCCTTCACCTCATCATCAATAGCTTTAGCGGTTTCATCACTCACCATCCGGCGGGGATTCATTGCCATACCATTGCCTAGGAAGTTATTCTGTTGTCCTTTTTCATAAGCCAAAGGTCCTAGCACTTTGCTCATGCCATAAGTGGTAACCATTTGTTCTGCTAAATCGGTTGCTCTTTGCAAGTCATTAGAAGCACCTGTGGTAATACTACCAAAGACAACTTCTTCAGCGGAACGTCCACCGAGCAAAGTGGCAATTTGTCCCCGAAGTTCGTCTTCATTGAGTAAGAAGCGGTCTTCTGTCGGTAGTTGCAAAGTATAGCCTAGTGCTGCCATGCCACGGGGT
>JAAHHL010000167.1 GCA_010672185.1 Caldora sp. SIO3E6
TGTATCCATCGCCAAACCTTTCAATGATGAGAAGGCAGGAGGCAGAAGGCAGTAGGCAGGAGGCAGAAGGCAGGAGGCAGGAGGCAGGAGGCAGAAGGCAGAAGGCAGGAGGCAGAAGGCAGAAGGCAAGAGGCAGTGCCGATGAAACAATTTCACCACCAGGTGATGAAAGTAGACTCTTTCCCATTCTCCACTTACAAGTCAGACTCCCATGAACTTTCACCTCACAACGTTAAGATGAAAATCTCTCTTTCTCCGCGTCCCCGCGTCCCCGTGTCCCCGCGTCCCCGTGTCCCCGCGTCCCCGCGTCCCCGTGTCTCCGTGTCTATTTTCAGATTAGAAGGCAGGTGACTACAATAGTATAAAATCTACTGTAAATGTAAAATTTTCTTTTTACTCTGTTCCGAAGTTCTCTCTCCTCGCTTGTATGTTTACAACTCCAATCGACTTGCTATATATTCATCGTAACCATTTTGTGGCGTTTCCCCTAGGCATTCAAAGCATCTAGAGGCATGATATCCGTATTTCTACTGATAAACCTAGTGCAGTGCAACGAAAATAAACAACCAGTGAAAAAAAGCTTTTTAAGCTTACCCTACAAGCTTTGCTGCCTCCTGCTCCTGCCCCCTGCCTCCTTCTTTCTGAAAGCTGGTGTATAATTCTGGCTTGGTTTGGAAAGATGGAGAATTGATTGGTCTTAGGTAAGATAATTGGTAAGTAAACGGTTTTTCCTGTTGGTGTCTACTGCTAAAAAAACCTGGTTTGAGGGTAATGTATTACAGACTACCGATAGTTTGGTTTCTAGAGTCAAAATGAAATTGTGATGGAGAGTCAACTACTATGAGCAACATTTTTAACAAGCTACGAGATTTCGTTGGTCTCAATGAACCAGCAGAATACGAATATGAGTACGATGGGGTAGAGCCAGACGCTTACCAAAATCTTTATCCGCAAGAGCAGCCAGTCCAAGCACCAATGGAGGAAGAGCGTCCGATGCGACGTCGCATCCGAGAACGGTCTAACATAGGCTCAGAAGTAGGTGTAGGAGGGACTTCGATGAACAATGTAATTGGTATGCCTGGGGCTGTTAACGGTATTTCCGAAGTGGCAGTGATTGAGCCCCGTTCTTTTGAAGAAATGCCCCAGGTAATACAAGCATTACGAGAGCGTAAGTCAGTAGTCTTAAACCTGACAATTATGGACCCAGACCAAGCACAAAGAGCTGTAGACTTTGTTGCTGGTGGTACTTATGCTATTGATGGTCATCAGGAGAGAATTGGGGAAAGCATCTTCTTGTTTACCCCCAGTTGTGTCCAAGTTAGCACTCAGTCTGGGGTTATCCACGAAGTACCTACACCTCAAAGAAGTGAGCCTTCATCAATTCCTACCCCTGCTTGGGCATCTGAGCCGGAGCGGATGGCTCAGTAAAGTTCAGCTAATTTGCGATAAACAAGTAGATTCATTGGGAAGCCTACACTTATCCCTAGGATAGTGTAGGAATATTTCATCAATGGATAATTGATAATTGATAATTGGTTAATTTCGTCTAAGACCTCTGAGGCTCGTTCCTTGCTACCGCTAACGCGATCATTTATGAAGAAAATAAAGAGAAAATATTTTCGAGGATTGTCAATCCTCTTTTTTCAAGGAGAGGTAATTATCCATTATCCATTGTTCATTATCAATTATTGAACGCCAATTGAAAATCAATCGGTTGTAAGCATCAGGGAGTAGATAGGGTGACGAGCAAGTTGAGTTTAATTGGTGGTGGAGTTATGGGAGAAGCTCTCTTATCCCGCCTGATTGATCGCAAGCTGTATCACCCTGACACAATTTTAGTTAGTGAGCCCCAAGCAACAAGACGAGAGTTGTTGGCGGAAAAATACGGTGTCCAAGTCACATCGGATAACCAAGCAGCGGCGACGG
This sequence comes from Caldora sp. SIO3E6, assembly GCA_010672185.1. Lineage (GTDB taxonomy): Bacteria > Cyanobacteriota > Cyanobacteriia > Cyanobacteriales > Coleofasciculaceae > Caldora. The sequence continues at coordinate 1,927 of JAAHHL010000167.1, forward strand.
CATCGGAGGTATTGTTACTGGCAATTAAACCTCAAGTTTGGGAAACTGTAGCAGTAGAACTGGCAGAGGTTGGTGAAACTAATCCAGAAGGAGGACAGCTGCCAGTGCTGGTTTCAATCTTAGCAGGTGTCCCTTTGAGCCGATTGGAAGCAGCTTTTAGGTATCAACCAGTAATTCGAGCCATGCCTAATACTCCAGCAACAGTAGGAGCAGGAATTACCGCGATCGCACCAGGAACAACTGCCCAACCCAGCCATCTGGAATTGGCAAGGGAAATCTTTAGCGCAGTCGGGGAAGTAGTGGAAGTACCGGAGTACTTGCTGGATGCAGTTACTGGCTTATCGGGATCAGGTCCAGCCTATGTTGCCCTAATGATTGAATCCCTTGCTGATGGAGGTGTAGCAGCAGGATTACCACGAGCGATCGCTTCCCAGCTAGCTTTAGCTACAGTATTAGGGACAGCTCAGCTATTACAGCAGTCAGAATTACACCCAGCCCAACTCAAAGACCGTGTTACTAGCCCTGGTGGTACTACTATTGCAGGGATTACTCGCTTAGAACAGGCTGGCTTCCGTTCAGCGGTAATTGAAGCAGTGCAAGCTGCTTACCGACGTTCTCAGGAGTTGGGGAATAGGGAATAGGGAATTGGGAATTGGGAATTGGGAATTGACCTTAAGCTAACTCCACAACAAAGGACAAACAACAAAGGACAAACAACAAACAACAAATCAACTACGTATAGCTTGAGCGGCTAAATAAAGCTTGCTCCACTCACCCATTACCTGACTAGTTTTCAACTTTAAGTTTTTCGCGATCGCTTCTTTAGATTCACCAGCCTTCAGCAACTCAAAGATTTGTTGCTGCTGGGGGGTGAGATTGCGCAAAAATTCTTGTAATTGGCTTGGTGTTAGTCCTAGGGTATGCTCCTGCAAAGAAGTTTCCAACCAGTTGGCAACTAATTCTTGCTTGTCTTTAACAGCAAATACCCGAACCGCATGGTAGCTGATTTTTTCCCTTAATCGATATACTTCCTTAACTGGTTTATTTAAAGCGCGAGCGATCGCTTCTTGAGTTTGCCCTTGCAGGTAAAGCCGGAGCCACTTAACCGCATCTGGTCCCAAGTTTTTGCTGAGGTAAGCTTCAAATTCTTGGCTGACAGACTGCCGCAGACTCCTTTGCTCTTCAATATTTTGCTCTTGTTGATATTGAAACTGTGCTTGGTTATCCAACAAACTAATTTTCCCATCAGTATCATCTAGATTCAGGGATTCTGACAGCAAGTGAACCCTACTTCCCTCTGGTACATGAGTCATACCAGAGCGCTGAGAACGACGCAGAAAGTTAACAAATCGATAAACTAGTAGAGGTTGATTGCGAATTGGGCGTAGACAGTACTCCTCTATGTCTGTAAGTAATAAGCTGTCCCGGAGGCGGGGGTCTGAAGTACATTGAGCAATCCAGTTAATTTGCTTCTGGATGTTGCGATCGCTATTTAATAATTCTTGTATCACTTCTTGCAAAACATCTGCCACTGCCCGCTGGCGATCGCGACTGAGGGAAATCCAAGTACGAATTTTATTACGTAATGCGACTAAGCTAATTAACCGAGTCATTAAATTCCGATAGGCTTGCTCAGGTCCTACTCCCAAGTAGCGCTGGCGCAAAATCCGGTATCGATAGTCCATACCTTGCTTAACAATGGCTAATTGGCTCGGTGTCATGTCCTCAAAGCGTTCTAAGTCTTCTCCGAGTAACCAGCAGATAATACTGTTTCTGGTAGTAGGACTTTGATTGGGGTAGTCACTTAATAAGCGGGATTTCCAATCTTTCTCCAGTAAATCTGCCAACTTTTTCATGAAATTGCGTTCCTCGAACCCCTGTGTTACAGTTAGCGTCTGCATGACAATCCTCTCTTACTGAGATTAATTTGAGCTGGTTTACCTAGTAGATAAGAGTGATTGCACCCCCACGAGACTTCGCCGCAATAGTCCGAGTGGCACATTTAGAATATAGTCTTTCTCATTTTTATGAGGTACACAATTAACAGTTAACCTCAAAGTCCTTTTCTGGGGTACACAATTAACAGTTAACCTCAAAGTCCCTTTCTGGGGTACACAATTAACAGTTAATCTCAAAGTCCCTTTCTGGGGTACACAATTAACAGTTAATCTCAAAGTCCCTTTCTGGGGTACACAATTAACAGTTAACCTCAAAGTCCCTTTCTGGGGTACACAATTAACAGTTAATCTCAAAGTCCCTTTCTGGGGTACACAATTAACAGTTAATCTCAAAGTCCCTTTCTGGGGTACACAATTAACAGTTAACCTCAAAGTCCCTTTCTGGGGTACACAATTAACAGTTAATCTCAAAGTCCCTTTCTGGGGTACACAATTAACAGTTAATCTCAAAGTCCCTTTCTGGGGTACACAATTAACAGTTAATCTCAAAGTCCCCCTTTCCAAGGGGGATTTAGGGGGATAGATAGACCTCAAGCTTGGATATGTCTGAGATCACAATTTTGGAGACATTTGATCACCTCTGAGAAATTTTAAGTTTGTTGAAGTTAATTACAGTACTACTACATAGTTATCAGCAAAATCGTTAAAAATTATGCAATCGGAAACAAGTTACATAAATTCTTCTCTCCATTCTACCTCTGGGGGCTCCCTAAAAAGGTCTAATGGAGAGGAATTATGGCTCCCGGAGGTGGTGAAAAGCTGAAATTATCCCCAGTAATCAATGGATTGGCAATTCGTTGCACAACTTGCTCTGTGAACAAAAAATTGATTTCTTCATCTTGATTAATCAATAATCAATAATTAATTATTAATAATTAATTATCCATTATCCATTATCCATTGATAAGTTAATTTTAAATATATATCTGAATTATATTATTTATTCCGAACTCTTGAATTCGCTAACATGCTATAGGCAGTTTCCAGTGCTGATCGGTGCTTAATTCCCTTAGAACTATCCGCAATTTTGTAGTAGAAGGAGTGGGAAGCTCCAGCACGCTCGAACACCCCTAATCGATGAAGCATAGGAACTAATCGTTTAATGCTATGAGTATTGATTCCTGTTACTTGGGCAATTTCCTCCACAGCCAGCCACTTGGAAGAGTCCTTAACACCAGCGTACACTTGGATTAAATGGGGAAATTGGGAATGCATTTCTTCACCTCTTTTATTAAACTTTATTAAATTTCGAGGAAGAGTTTAACAAGTAGTTGTGAAAAAAGTGTGAAATTGTTATTGGTTATTGGTCATTGGTCATTAGTCATTGGTCATTGGTCAAAGCTCACAAAGGACAAAAGACAAATCCCTCTCGATTAAGATATCATAAATAGCACAATTAAAATGATCGCGATACAAACATCACACTACCTAGAATGATGTCCCCTGGACTATACTGAGTCTCAATTGTATCGCTTTTATGGAGCCGCTTCACTGACGTAGATTCTACATTATCTCCCTTGTCTCCCTTGTCCTCCTTGTCTCCCTTGTCCTTCTTGTCTCCCTTGTCCTCCTTGTCTCCCTTATCCTCCTTGTCCTCCTTGTCTCCCTTGTCCTCCTTGTCTCCCTTGTCCTCCTTGTCTCCCAGTCCCCGCGTCCCTACATCCTTCATCGACTCTAGCCATTCTGCTACTAGTTGAGCGTCTGAGAACTCTGGGTTCAGTTTACTGAGGGCTTCTTGCCACAAAGCAACAGCTTTTTGCTTATTGCCCTGTTGTACATGGAGAATACCCATATTGACTAAGGTTTGACCTTCCTTGTTACTGTCTCCTAGTTTTCTAAAGCTGTCTAGGCTCTGTTCGTAACTATTCCTAGCTTTGAGCCAATCCCCCTGTTGGGAGTAAATGTTAGCTAGATTGCTCCAAGTCATCCCTTCTGGATAAGAGTCTTCTAACCCCTGGAAAATACTCAAACTTTGCTTGTAGCGCTCAATTGTATGCCCCCAGTCTCCTTGCCTAAAGTAAACTTTACCTAGGTTAATTAAGGTGTAAGCTTCTTCTTGGGTATTGCCTAACTCACGGGTTGCTTCCAAAGACCACAATTGAGTTCGTTCCCAATCAGCCCAGTAGGCACGGTTATCAAAAAAGTTAACTAAGTTCTTGGCAAAGGGAACTACTATATCCCACGCCTGAGCTTGGTAAGCCCATTCTAGAGAAGTCAACAAGTTGCTGCGCTCCATCTCAAACCAGTGTAAGGCTCCTGCCAGCAAGTTTTGCTCAATTGCTTCTAAAGATGGTTCTTTGCTTGCGACTAAGGCATGGGCTAACTGTTGGCGAGTTTGGTGGTTCAAAGCTTTGGTCAATTTCTGTGAATTCTCAAGATACCACCGTGCTACTCTCAAGCGAGCTGCTTGCCGCTCTTCCGCTAGCTCCTCTTGAGCCAATTGTCCCCGAGCAAAGGAGCGCACTAAATCGTGGAAACAGTAGCGCTCCTGGCTAGGGCTTGTTTTCCCAGGGTCGGAGGGCAAAGCATTTGGACTGTATACCTTGGGTTTCACTGATGAATTATCTCCCAAATGCTTTACCCCTACACCGTATTTGTGATTGGGCAAACATACCCCAACAGGCTCCAACAGTTGTCTCTCAACTAAATGCTGCACAGACTCCTTGGCAACAGCTGGTTCAACATCTAACAAGGCAGCAGCTATGGGGAGGGCAAAGTTGAGTCCACTTAACAATCCCAGTAAGCGAAACAGACGAGCGGCAGCAGTCTCTAGCTCCTGATAATTGAGGGCAAGATTAGCTCGTACCACCACATCCCTCAGATACAGTTGTGCTAGTCTTTGCTGCTCATCAGCCAGTTGGTGTGTGTATGCTGCGAGTTTCCAGTTAGGTTGATTCCGTAGAGTGCCACCAGTGATGCGGATGGCTAGGGGCAGTTTGTGGCAAAGGTTGATTAAGTTTTTGCTGGCTTCGAGTTCAGCCTCAGAGCGCTCTACTCCCACCAGATTTTGGAGCAGAGCCAAAGCATCTGCTTCCGTCATCACTTCTAAGTCAACGACAGTAGCTGCCTCAAAATTAGTGAACTGTTTGCGGGTTGTAATTATAACTCCACAGGTGGGGCTATCCGGCAACAAAGGACTTATTTGAGCTTCATCGCGGGCATTGTCCAATAGTACCAATGCTCGTTTATCTGAGAGCAAAGAACGGTAGAGTTGGGTTCTCTCTTTGAGAGTTTCAGGTATCAAATTGTCTTCGATACCCAAGGCTCGTAAAAACCTGGCTAATATTGCCAATGGCTCTTGACTTTGACTCTCAGTTCCTCCCAGATTGATGTATAGTTGAGCATCGGGGAAATCTGACTGCAATTGATGGGCAGCATGAATAGCGAGAGTTGATTTGCCTACCCCTGCTATACCGGTTACTATACAGAGCTTCATGAAGAAGGGAACAGGGAACGAAGAACCGAGAGTAACTTGTTGGGAACTGTTGAGAGTTGCTTCTTCCTTCGGCGTTACCTGTTGCAGACAAGCTTTCACCTGCTCTAATTCTACTTGCCGACCTGTGAAGTGGGGAATATCGGGAGGGAGCTGATGCATTGATGCCGGTTGAAGCAAGCCACTGTCAAACAACTGTGTAATCCCTTTTTTGTCACCAGCTACTACACCTTCTAATAAATCTTGAAAAATTAGCTTGTACTGTAGTTTATCTTCAGCCATCGATTGCTCCGTTAGCTTCTCTTTCTCCTTCAGAACCAATTCCCAATTCCCAATTCCCAATTCCCAATTCCCAATTCCCAAAAACCAAGAACTTCTTACCTCATTGAAATGAGAAACGCTATATTTTAGGCATTACCAGGAATCAACAGTTCCATTGAAGTCATGAGAGTACTTAGTACAGAAGCTCTAACATTAGGATTAACTGTCACAATGGGAGGACAATTTTTATCTGTTACATAACCCAGCTGAAGTGTAATGTCCTCTGCAGACAAGGCTCCTGAACAATCCATATGAGTTAAACCAATAATCATCGGTATTTCGACTCGCTGTTCCATAAACGAGAGAATTGAACGGGCATAGGGTAAATCATCAGGTCGATGGGCTGCTACCAGCAAGATATAAGCCTGAGCATCTTGAATTAAAATATCCCACATAAAATCAAAGCGGGATTGACCTGGAGTGCCGTAGATGTGTAAATCCAAATCAGGCCCAAATTTGACCTTGCCAAAGTCGAAAGCAACAGTAGTTTCTTGTTTCCCTATGGATGTGTCATTAGAAACAGTGCGTTCTATTTGTACGACTTCAATTTCACTGGCAGTTTGCACAAAGGTAGACTTTCCAGCTCCCACAGGCCCTGTTACTACTAAACGCATATTTTTCATTATATTTTGCTCCGCAAAAATGATTTTTTGCTGGTTTTTACCCTAAGCGTTAGTGTAGATGTTACAACTAGATGGTGAAATAGAGGATGGCAATACTCTAGATTGAATTAAGCCAAGGCAGGCTTAAGCTCGGTCAGAGTTCGTTTAATTTCTAACATCAGCACTCCCTGTTTCGCCGCCTTACCAGCTAGTACAAGAAAAACCGCATCCTCACCACAACTAGTCAAAATACTAAAGCCTTCATTGCCCTCAACATAGATGCGATCGATTGTACCTCTAAGCAGTTCTTTCCCGATACGCTCCCCTAAAGAGAGCATAGCAGCAGACATTGCCGATACCCGTTCGTCATCCATACCACTGGGTAAGCTGGAAGCTAAAGGTAAACCATCAGGAGTTACCATTGCCGCTCCTTGAACATCACTAGTGGCAGTGACAAAATTTTGTAGTATTTGTCCTAGCTTTTCAGAATTGATTGCCATAACATTAAAGTCCTTGGTTTGTAGATAGTTGACAAACTGCTAAGAGTAGTTTGTTGCTGGCAGATACATCCTGATTAAAAATCCCGTGACAAAGACCTGGTGGATAATTGATAGAAGCTGCTTCTCTGGGACTGAGCTGGTTGACTGACTACTTTCTTGGTTGTCAGCTGCTCAAAATTAGATTCGGAAAGCATCATAGCCATTGAAGCCATAATAGCTTCGAGTACTGAATGTTTATCCCGAGGATTAACTGTCACAAATAGGGGTTGTTGTAACCTATTCATATACCCTAGACTTAACAGAATTTCTTCTGGAGACTTGGCTTCTGGCTCATCCATATGGGTAATACCAATTACCATAGGAATGTTGACTCGTTGATTCATAAATGTAATAATCTGACGAGCTTGGCGGAAATCATTAGGTCGATGAGCTGCGACTAACACAATATAAGTGTGAGCTTTTTGGATCAAAAAATCCCACATAAAGCTGAAGCGAGATTGACCTGGAGTACCGTAAATTTGTACATCCATGGCAAAACCAAATGAAATCCGACCATAGTCAAAGGCAACAGTAGTTTTTTTCTTAAACTGGGCTGTTTGATCAGTAGCAGCACGTTCTGTACTGATAGCTTCAATTTGACTAACAGTCTGCACAAAAGTAGACTTTCCAGCCCCAGGAGTGCCAGCCACGACTAAACGCATGGTTTTCATTTGATTCTGCTCCGAAAGATTATCTAAAAATTCATCCAACCCAATTAACTCAGTAGCCAGTGAATTTTACATGGGGATTTTAACTCCCATGTAAAACAGCGCATCTATACTGATGTAAGACCCTCATCACTAATGCTGATGGCCGAAGATTGCAGAATGGGAGATTGAAAATTGAAGATTTAATATAGCGTTTTTCATTTGCATGAGGTAAAATAAGCATTATGAAAATTGCTATTAAGACAAATGCCTTTTAAGCAAGAGTCAATCTAAAATCTAGAATCACCCAATTTACCATTCTCTGGCCCTATCGCACTGATGGTAGTTACTGAATCAAACTTGAGCCATCAAACCTGGCAGGAGGCATAGTCGTGCTAAGCCAAGATCACCCTCAATTTACTCTGATGGCCAGATAGTTACTAATTAATAGCCCTTTGATCAACCTACAATAGTTTTCCTTAAAATACAACCTAACTCTCTTTTCAGGTGATCAAGGCTCATCAAACTTGTTCGAGTAAC
>JAAHHL010001670.1 GCA_010672185.1 Caldora sp. SIO3E6
TCTCCTGGATCATGGGGAAAGGCAGCTCCCACTTCTGCTGATAACATCACTGCAGTGTATTGCCCACTAGCAGTAAGCTCTTGAGCTAGGGTCAGCATCGCAGTGGTTTTGCCCGTTTGCCTGGGTGCATGAATGATAAAGTAGCCTCGTTGCTTAATTAGCCTAGTTAATTCAGGTAGCCGTGCTAGGGGTGAGAGTAGGTAATGAATATCGATTTGGCAAGGACCGGCGATATTAAACCATTTGGGCATAGGTGAATTTACGCATAATGTGAATAGATGCCCAAAACATACAATATTAATTGCTGTAGGGGCGGGTTTAGGGTCACCATTAACGCCTTTGGTGACAATCTTAATACAAAACCCGCCCAACACCATGCCTCAGCTTTGAGTAAAGTTTTTCGACTTCTGTAGTGTTATTGACTTCTGGGGATGTGACAATGAGTCCATGACCAAGTAAACAGATGAAAAACTGAGGATGTCGCAAACTGTCGCCGAAGTCATGACGAGGAGCCCCATTATGGTGGAACCTCAGACACCAATCAAGGAAGCAATCAAACTTATTGCTGAACACCGTATCAGTGGTTTACCAGTAGTTGACGAAACAGGTAACTTGGTAGGTGTTATTTCAGAAACCGACTTGCTGTGGCAGGAGACGGGAGTAGAGCCACCAGTCTACATCATGTTTCTCGATAGCGTTATTTACCTAGAAAATCCAGCCCGTTACGATAAAGAACTCCACAAAGCTTTAGGGCAAACCGTGGGAGAGGTAATGAGTGATGAACCTAGTACCGTCAAGCCAGATCAACCATTACGGAAAGCAGCCAAGTTGATGCAAGAAAAATCCATCCGCCGTCTACCGGTAGTAGATGATGCTGGCAAAGTAATTGGTATTCTCACCCCTGGTGATATTGTACGAGCTATGGCAGCTAAGTTCGATGAGCAATGAAAGGGGAGATGGGGAGATGGGGAATAAGGGAGACAAGGGAGACAAGGGAGACAAGGGAGACAAGGGAGACAAGGGAGACAAGGGAGACAAAGAAAAAATTCCCCATTCCCCATTCCCCATTCCCCATTCCCTATTCCCCATTCTCAATTCCCCATTCTCAATTCCCCATTCTCAATTCCCAAACAACAAACAACAAATAACAAATAACAAACAACAAATAACAAATGAGCATTACTCGTGAATCTGCCCAACAACTGCTGAATTCGCAAGATTATGGCGATCGCCTCAGGGGAATTAACCAACTACGCCAGCTGGAACTAGGGGTGGCATTTGAGTTAGTTCAGCCACTGATTAATGATCAAAATACTCGTGTTCGTTATGCAGCGGTAAGCATGATGGATGTGGTGGGTACTCAAGATTTGGCAGTGTCTCTCAAGATTCTACGCGATCGCTTGAGTGACCCAGAACCGGATGTCCAAGCAGCGGCAGCAGATGCTTTGGGAGCCCTAAAGCTCACAGAAGCTTACGACGATTTGCAGCAGCTTTATCAAGAT
>JAAHHL010001671.1 GCA_010672185.1 Caldora sp. SIO3E6
TAGAAAGCACTGTCTATGGAGCCATACTTAGCTGTACACGAACAGGGTTCGGTATTTGATGTGAGTTTGACCATTGAGGAACTTGACCAATCTCTCCATTTCATCTGGGAATATAGTGCCGACCTGTTTGAGGCCAACACTATTTGCCGCTGGGCGAGACATTTAGAATGCTTGCTAGAGTCGATTGTTACCAATCCAGAACAGCGCGTGGGGTTTTTACCCCTGCTGAGGTCAGAAGAACTACATCAATTGTTGGTGTCCTGGAACAATACTCAGATAGATTATCCCCAAGATAAGTGCATTCATCAGTTGTTTGCAGAGCAGGTAAAACAGAGGTCAGACAATATCGCGGTAGTCTTTGGGAACGAACAAATTACCTATTGGGATCTGAACGCTAAGGCAAATCAATTGGCCTATTATTTGCAATCTCTGGGAGTAGGTCCAGATGTAATAGTGGGGATTTGCATAGAGCGCTCGGTGGAAATGCTGGTAGGATTGTTGGGCATTCTCAAGGCGGGTGGGGCGTATTTACCCTTAGACCCTAGCTATCCGCGCGATCGCCTGGCTTATTTGCTAGAAGATTCGGGAGTAACTTTGCTGTTAGTTTCCGAAAAATCAGTGGTTCGACTCCCAGAAAGCAAGATACGGGTTGTTTTTTTGGATCAAGATTGGCCGGTCATTTCTCAGAATAGCAGGGAAAATCTTGCCCTTCGTACCAAACCAGCTTCTTTAGCTTACGTCATCTACACTTCAGGTTCTACCGGAAAGCCAAAAGGGGTGGAAATTGAGCATAAAAGTCTGGTAAATGCCTATCGAGCCTGGGAGCAAGCCTACCAGCTACGTCCACAAAACAGCCATCTGCAAATGGCGAGTTTCTCTTTTGATGTCTTTACAGGAAATTGGGTTCGCGCCCTTTGCTCAGGAGCAAAATTAGTTCTCTGTCCGAAGGACTTTTTGTTAGAGCCAGAAAAGCTGTATCAATTGATGCTCCAAGAGCAAGTCGATTGCGCAGAATTTGTGCCAGCGGTAATGAGAAACTTAATCGAGTATTTGGAGAACACCGAGCAAAACCTAGATTTTATGAAGGTATTGGCAATCGGTTCAGATAGCTGGTCTGTACAAGAATACCAACGATTTCGCCAATTATGTGGTTCGGGAACTCGGTTAGTGAATTCCTATGGAGTCAGCGAAGCCACCATTGACAGTTGCTATTTTGAAAACGCTAATATCCAGCGACCCCTTGAGTCTCCAGTTCCTATTGGTAAACCCTTTGCCAACGCTCTTCTCTATATTCTCGACGCTCATCTCCAACCGGTTCCCATCGGCGTACCAGGAGAACTGCATATCGGTGGTGTCGGTTTAGCCCGAAGCTATGAACCTTCTCAAAAAGTCTGGGGGCACTCGCCGAAAGTCAGGAGACTAATCAGTAAGGAATGAGGTGCGAGTGCCGCCAGACTTTCTTTCTCGCTCCTCGTAGCTGTTAAAATAAGTAGCTATGGGT
>JAAHHL010001672.1 GCA_010672185.1 Caldora sp. SIO3E6
TGCCATTGTACAACTGAAGTTCCCATACTCCGATACCAAGGAAGTTCAGCACGTTTACTCTGATGTAGTAGTCGCAAAGAACAGTTGAGTAAAGCAACCCCCAAGCTCATCTCTGGGTTGTCTACTGCCACCTGCATGACCACGATGCAGCCAATAGAATTACCCACTAAAAAAGCAGAATCACCAACGACTTCCCGACAAAAATCAGCCACTTGTTGTCCCCAAGTTTCAAAGGTATACTCAATTTCCTCACCAGGGATAGGTTTAGCAGAAGCTCCAAAGCCAATTAAGTCAAGGGCATAGCAACGAAAACACTCTCCCAACACTGGCAAGTTCTTACGCCAGTGCCCTGAAGATGCTCCAAAGCCATGTATCATTACTACTGATGTTCCTTGATTGCCCTGGACTTGATAAGCAATAGGAAAATTCCGCCAAGTCCAAGTTTTCCGCTCAAAGTTGTTACTGACGGGAGTATTGGAGTAAGAAGGACTCATATTATAGGCTCTCTTGTCAATTAATACAGAGAAGGAAAATTTGTTTGTCTTTTACATTATGTAACAAAGACCAATGACTAATGACTTTTGCGGTGGGGCAATATTTCTTCAAATTTTACCGCCATGCATGGGCGAGAGGTCGGTACAAGTGACAAAAGGAGGCCAGTAGAAATAAAGTAGTAGTTATTAGCAAGTCCACCCATCACCAAAAAATCTCTTTAGATTTATAATGGAAGGGCTTTTTTTTAAAACATGTTAGTGCACAAAAAGCAAACCAGATAATTTTTATGGGAAAGACTGGTACTCCCGTTGGCAATTATGTTCCGGATTTTGAACTTCCCGGAATCGACGATCAAGTGCACCACCTCTCCCGTTACCTAGAACAGTGGAGAGCAGTAGGGGTAGTATTTATCTGCAATCAATCTTCTTATGTTGATTTCTATTTAGACAGACTTAAGCAAATCCAGTCCCAGTTTGAGCAGCAGGGTTTTATCCTGGTTGGTATTAATGCTAAAGATGCTAATCAGTACCCAGAATGCAGCTTTGAGTATATGAAGCAGTTTGCCAGGGACAGGAAACTAAATTTTCCTTACCTTTGGGATTCAACCCAGGATGTAGCTCAAGGCTTTGGTGTGGAGAAAATGCCAACGGCATTCCTGATTGATAAAGAGGGGATTCTTCGCTACACCGGTAGCGTTGACGATAGTCCTCAGGAACCAGAAGCAGTGCGAGTGCCTTATTTTAAAAATGCGATCGCAGCACTCCTATCTGGGGAAGACATCTCGCCAAAATCTACTGAAGTAACTGGTAGTCAACTCGAATGGCGAAAATAGTACAGCTTATTTTATTCTAGCGGGGGTGAACGAAATTTTGCGTGGGATTTCCATTCTCCGCGTCCCCGCGTCCCCGCGTCTGGTGCGTCTGTTTTTTTGTTTCCCCAACCATTTTTTCGCTCACCCTTCTAGCGGTTGTGTTCTTCTCTCTACCATAGATATTAGAGACATA
>JAAHHL010001673.1 GCA_010672185.1 Caldora sp. SIO3E6
TCAACGATTCAGTAATAAAAGTTGGCGAATTGAAAAACGACAAATCAATACTTTCAGCTGTTCCTATCTCCCCACACCTCCCACACTCCCCACACTCCCCACACCTTTTGACAGCTCACCCCATGATTAGTGAATCGGTGCTCTAGCCGTGGGGAGTGTCAAACTAAAAAACGATTGAATCATCCAGAGGCTTAATCTCGGTTCCGGGATAGTAGAAATTCAGAATTTTCTCACTTGTCCAACCAAGTTTGGCTAAATTATAGGAACCGTATTGACTTAAGCCAACCCCGTGTCCAAAACCACCTCCTACAAAAGCATAGCCAGTAAGAGCTTTGTTGGCTCCGTAGAGTGGTTCTAAGTAAAAGAAAGTACTAAGGGGAGGTCCAAAAGCACTGCGAGCCTCATTTTTTTGGAGTTCAATAATCCCCTTATCAGTTGTGACAGTGAGCTTGATAACCCTTCCCGCTGGAGAACGTTCCACTACTTGCATCTGTTCGATTTTAGTAAATTCAGCTAGGGGATGTTTGGTTTTCTTGAGATACTTTTTTAAATGAGCTTTGATCTGCTCAAGGCTATTTTCCTTGCTCCAGCGGAAGACATCCCTCCCAGATTCATTAAATCCCTCTTCTAAGTTAATAAACTCCCGGAAGTTTTGTTCATTTGCTAAAGGTTTTTTGGCTAAATCCCAGACAATGTTAGGGGAGTCAATCACAGTTTTGAGGTAAGGACGCTCTGAACCGTTCCACACATGACTAAAAGGAGCGGTAACACCACCAGTTGTGGCAGAATAAAGGGCGTCTACTAACTCATTTTTGTAAGTCAACACCAGACTTTGAGTTTCTGCGATCGCTTGATCAGCACTCGCCACAGTACCGGTTAGTCCTTTGTAAACCTGACAGTGGGTATCAGCACAAAGTTCGTAATTGTCAGCTGCAAATCGTCGCAGGTTCCTCAGGGCATAAGTTCTGGCAATAATGGTCTGAGCTTCCACTGCTTCATAGGGAGCCCCTGGTCCAATTTCGTGAGGTACAACACCTCGCAGATAGGTTTCTATTGGGACTTGATTGACTAGGGTGTAGGTACCATAGGCATTAGGTTGGACTTGCAGTCGTCCGCCATACAAACCGGTATTTTTGCCCTCTTTACCTTGAGTAACTTGGATCAGGTTTTTTCCCGAGTCAATCTCCAAATTAAGGCGATTGTAACGATAGCCATCGACAACAAATGAGATTCGTGGTACTTCCTTAACAATTGCTGTATCAAGATAGGCATTTCTATCTCCTTGGGCTTTGATACTTTGCAGCAGTAAACGCCGAATCAAAGGAGTCTGATAAATATCCCTTTTTGCCCAAACCTGCCACCTACCAGGTTGCACCACTTCCACTTCAATGCCACGCGATCGCCACTGATTAGCACTGTCTTCTGCCGTTTCAAAAGTACCGTGGTCACTGAGTACTATACGCTCTTCTACTGCTGGAACTGGTAAGGGTTGCATCGA
>JAAHHL010001674.1 GCA_010672185.1 Caldora sp. SIO3E6
CGACACTCAGCTTCCTCAGCTCCCTCAGCTCCCTCAGCTCCTCAGCTCCTCAGCTCCCTCAGCTCCTCAGCTCCTCAGCTCCCTCAGCTCCTCAGCTCCTCAGCTCCCCACCCTTTTTTTCCCTCACCCCGGAAGTACCCTTATCGTGGCGGCTGACGCTTGATTGTACTTAGCATCGGTAAAGGGGGACGAGAGGAGTCTGGAGGGAGATATTGGGTAACCGGTTGTTCCTTTAACTTCACTTCCTTATCTTGGGTTTGCCACCAACGGACTGCCGCAGCTACCATGACCATCATCAAACCAAATGTTAGCAATGACCAACGTTCACCAACACCACCAATTACCGCATTTACTGCTCCCATGATTACAATAAAACTAGAGATTGGTTCTTTGCGGTAAGCCGACTTCAAAATTCGAGGCAACAAAGCATTCATCACGAGTTGTTACTTACTCTGTTCCAATTACTACTTATCATCTATTCCTAGGTTAGCTTATCAGCACCAGGATACCTAGGACTAAAAAGCTGACTTTCTCTGCTTTTGATTACAGCTAAAACGCCGTTTAGTGGAGAAGCCAGCTAGATTTACAATTTTTAACCCCTAGTTAAGCCTGTTCAACTTTTACCAAACGCAGCAACGTCGGTCGAGATTCCGGCTAGAGCCAGTTATTGATCCTATTGCAAACCCAGCCAGGTCAGCAACCCTTGACCAGTAGAGTATTCAATGATCAAAGTCAACAGAAAACCAACCATGGCGGCTCTGCCATTCAAACGCTCTGCGTATTCGTTGAAACCGAACTTGGGTTCTTCTAGTTGAGGGGTAACTGTTGGTTCTGGTTGGGTCATGGTACTTTAGCCTCTTAGTGTAGGTTAAGTTACAATTGTTAACCAATTTTAACAGTTATATATACAAACATGCTACGTGAGGTGAAAAAATGGAGATTGGTATACCTAAAGAAACTAAAGACCAAGAATTTCGTGTCGGACTCAGTCCTAGTAGTGCCAGGGTTTTGTCGGAAGCTGGTCATCAGGTATTTGTGGAGGTAGGGGCTGGTAAGGGAGCGGGCTTTACCGAGGAAGACTACCAGCAAGCAGGAGCCAAGATTGTCACTCAAGCAGCTGAGGCTTGGAATCGGGAACTGGTAGTTAAGGTTAAGGAACCCCTGAAAGCGGAGTACCAGTTTCTCAACAAAGGACAGATACTGTTTACTTATTTGCACTTGGCCGCTGACCGCTCTTTGACAGAACATTTAATTGATTGCGGAGTCAGTGCTATCGCTTATGAAACAGTGGAGCTTCCAGACCGCAAACTCCCTCTCCTTTCTCCCATGAGTATCATTGCCGGTCGTCTTTCTGTCCAATTTGGAGCCAGATTTTTGGAACGCCAGCAGGGAGGAAGGGGGGTGCTCTTAGGGGGGGTGCCAGGAGTCAAACCGGGTAATGTCGTGATTCTCGGTGGTGGCGTTGTCGGTACTGAAGCGGCTCGGATTGCTGTGGGTA
>JAAHHL010001675.1 GCA_010672185.1 Caldora sp. SIO3E6
TACTTATTACTTATTACTCTCGAGAAACTAGCACCTCAGCCGCAAGGGGGTCGGGCGAAGCATTTGGACAGGTATATATCGGGTCTATGTGCTTAAATTATCGCCCAAATGCTTCGCCCCTACTGCTCCCCAATGTGTTTCTCATGTTCAATTGGGGGCGCGAAGCGCTCCTGGGGAGCTCTCCAGAAACTAAAATCACACATTTAGGGCTGAATCCCTTGATATGACTAGTTTCTCACTTCTTTTTCGGCGATTCATCAATTTTGAATTTTGAATTTTGAATTTTGAATTCGCCGTTAGGCGCTCATTACTCATTACTCATTACTCATTTTTAGCTGTGTCAGTCCAGTAGGGTGTGGTGAAAATGAAGGTGCGTATAGCGCTACAAGTTTAGGTTAAGACACTCCTACACCCTGCCTACTTTTAAATCAGTTTTCACCCCTAAGGTTACCTACTTTCCTCCCTATTATTTGCCAGTTCCTCTTCTAGCACTTGAATGGCTCCTGCAATACGGAGAAGGGTATCTTTTACATTAGCTTGTTTAGCTTCTAAGTCTGTTAGGACTTGTTGACCAGACTGGTATTCAGTTCTCAGGGATTGGAGGCGTTTTTCAAGTCGTTCTAGCATTGATTCATCCATAGACCCTAGATTTTAGCAAGTTTCGGGAAAATACGCGATCATATAATGACCCCAGCTGAGGCTTAATTAAATCAACCAGCTTCCTTAAAAAGCAGCCTGATCAAGCCTCTGTTGGTCAATCTAATCAACAGGATAACTCCTCTTTTGGTTAGTGTCCAAAGGAAAGAAAACTTGTGTGATCAGATTTTTAACGAAAGCGGTGTTATTAGTTAGTTGTTTTTCTTAAACATTCAACTATAGCAGTCGCCAGGGCGGTTAAGAAATTCTCAGGTAAGGCAAGTTAACAAGGGGCTTAAGCCCCTTGTCCTATAACAAAAATACTAACAACAAACTACCCGGAAACCGAAGTTGTGGTACTTGTAGTCCGGTGAGTAGCTGCTGCGATGCGCACAACGGCAGAAGCTCTGGTAAAGGTCCCAAGAACCACCCCGTAGCAGCAGATTAGAGCTATCACCATTTCCCCAGGCGCTTCCATTGCTTAAGGCGTTATGATAATTTTCGTGCCAGCTATCTTCACACCATTCAGATACATTACCCGCCATATCGTATAGTTGCCAATTATTCGGTTTCTTGGTTCCTACTGGATGAGTTTGGCCACCAGAATTATCCTTGTACCAAGCATAATCTCCTAATTCTGCATCATCGTTGCCAAAGTAGTATTTGCTGGTTGTACCTGCTCTACAGGCATATTCCCATTGAGCCTCACTCGGTAAACAGAATTTTCGACCCTTGAGTTGACTCGAACATTGATGCGTCAGTCGTACACAAAATTCTTGGGCTTCATGCCAGTTTACCTGCTCCACTGGTAGGGAATCCCCTTTAAAATGAGATGGGTTGGTATTTAGGCTGATGTTA
>JAAHHL010001676.1 GCA_010672185.1 Caldora sp. SIO3E6
AGGAGGAGGCAGGAGGCAGGAGGCAGGAGGCAGGAAGCAGAAGGCAGGAGGCAGGAGGCAGGAGGCAGGAGGCAGGAGGCAGGAGGCAGGAGGCAAGAGGCAGGAGGCAGGAGGCAGGAGGCAGGAGGCAGAAGTCCCAATTCTCAATTCTCAATTCTCAATTCCCAATTCTCAATTCTCAATTCCCAATTCTCAATTCTCAATTCCCAATTCTCAATTCTCAATTCTCAATTCCCAATTCTCAATTCCCAATTCTCAATTCCCAATTCCCAATTCCCAATTCCCAATTCTCAATTCTCAATTCCCAATTCCCAATTCTCAATTCCCAATTCCCAATTCTCAATTCCCAATTCCCAATTCCCAATTCCCAATTCCCAATTCCCAATTCTCAAACCACCTATGAGTACAATAGAATCCTTCAGAGCATTGGCACTTCAGGTAACCTGCCAAGCAGTTAACCGAGCACAGAACCGAGCCGAAGCGCGATCGCTGATGCAAGAGACTATTGAGAAACTGGGGAGTCAAATTGCTGCTAGTGTTGCTTTTATTGGTGCTGATTGTCGGTTAGTAGTGCTGCCAGAATATCTACTCACAGGTTTTCCTCTGGGGGAGTCACTGACTGTTTGGGCTGAAAAAGCTTGTTTGGAAATGACAGACCCTTTATATGAGAGCCTGGGGGAGATTGCCCAGAAACAGGGTATATTTCTTGCAGGCAATGCCTATGAAGTTGATCCTAATTTTCCCGGATTGTACTTCCAAACCTGTTTTGCCCTCGATCCCACGGGAAATATCGTCTTGCGCTATCGCCGACTCAACTCCATGTTTGCTCCTACTCCCCACGATGTCTGGGAGCAGTATCTCGACTGCTATGGCATTGATGGAGTATTTCCTGTAGCAAAAACGGCGATTGGTAATCTTGCTGCTGTCGCTTCCGATGAAATTTTGTTTCCCGAAGTAGCACGTTCCTTAGCCACACGAGGAGCGGAAATTTTTCTCCACCCCACATCAGAAATTTACGGCAGTGCGCGAGCACCGAAAGAAGCAGCCAAAATCTCCCGTGCTGTGGAAAATATGGCTTATGTGATTTCAGCTAATACTGCTGGTATTGCTAATACTCCTATCCCTACTGCTTCAGTAGATGGTGGCTCGAAAATTATTGATTATCGGGGTATCGTGTTAACTGAAACTGGGGCAGGTGAGAGTATGGCAGCCTTCGCGGAGATTGATGTAGCTGCCTTGCGACGCTACCGTCGCCGAGGTGGCATGAACAATCTGCTAGCTCGACATCGCTCCCTACTCTATGCCGACACTTATCAACAATCCCACTTTTACCCCGCTAATACCATGTTGGATCAAGAAGTAGAGCGTAAACACTTTATCCAAACTCAGCAAGAAACTATTGAGCGCTGGTTTAGGGGCACAATTAACGATTTAGACGATAATCTGAATAAATAACCGGCTTTTCGATAATTTCGCGGCTTGCATAAAAGACA
>JAAHHL010001677.1 GCA_010672185.1 Caldora sp. SIO3E6
TCAGAGTAGTCCCTCCTATCAGGATGCCCAAAAGACGATTAATCTGTGGCAGTCTCAATTAGAGCAGTTAGAGCAACAGTTGACAAAACTCCGAGAACGAGCCCAAGAATTAGAAAAATCAGGAGATGTAGCTGGAGCGATCGCTATCTATGAAAAAATGAAAGAAACCTCTCAAAAAGAAGGCTCTCAAGCTTATGGAAAAGCTCAGGAAGCAATATCCCGGTTATGGCAGCGGTTAGAACAACAGCAGAATGAAAAAAATAAACCGAAGGATGAGGATAATGAGCCAAATAAAGAGCTTGATGCTGAGGAACAATTAAGAGCCAAAGAAGAAGAAGCTTGGCAGGAATTTGTTACTATCTGCGAGCCTCCAGAACCCGATAATTTGCGAGAAAAATTCCGTCAGGGATTTCTAGAAGCTGGTAGTCCACCCTTTGGGTGTGGTTATTAGAGTTGTTTGTTGTTTGTTGTTGGTTGTTGGTTGTTGGTTGTTTGTTGTTTGGGAATTGGGAATTGGGAATTGGGAATTGGGAATTGGGAATGGGAGAGTGTACATATCTTTCCTGTCTCCCCATCTCCCTTGTCTCCCTTGTCTCCCTTGTCTCCCCTATCTCCCCATCTCCCCATCCCCGTGTCTTCCTTCTTTAATCAACAGATACAGCATCAGCTTATACAGTCCCATTATTAGAATTACTAGGAACAGATACAGCATCAACTTCTACAGTCTCATTAGTAGAATCACTGGATTTAGCAACAACCTTTTGCTCTTTGCGATTTTTAACGAAACCGACTACCATCTGAGAAAGTTCAGAAATTAGTAAAGTCAGCAATAAGACATCGTCAATTTGCCCAACAATGGGGAAAATGTCAGGGGAAATATCAATAGGACTAAAAATGTAAGCTAGGGTTCCCAAGATGATCCACCAACGGTACTTGGGATTGCGAAGCATGTTGCGGTACCAGGTGTAAATTGATTGCAAAGAAAAATTGTTCATTGATTGGTTAACTCTTCCGTTACTATTTATCTTGCCAGATGCTCTCAGAGTCATCCGGTGTGGATAACCCGCCTGTTGGGGTAGAGGCTTTTCTTTTGAGAGAGTGTGGGGAGTGTGGGGAGCCAAAGAGAGTGTGGGAAGAGGGGGGAGCGGAGGAGCGGAGGAGCGGAGGAGCAGAGGAGCGGAGGAGCGGAGGAGCTGGGGAAGAAGAGAGAACTGATAATTTTTGGATACAACGCTCAAGAAATCCCACCCAAAATTTCGTTCACCCAGGGGGAAGTGTGGGAAGAAAAGAGAGGGAAACGGAGAGTTTGTCTCAAGTATGGGAGAAGTCTTTCCCTCCACACCGGGTATTGAATTTACAATTAACCCTTTGCAAGTGGCTCGAAATCCCTAAAATTGGAAAGAATAGTTTGTTCATATTACTACAGAGAAATTTTGCTTAGCAATTAAGGGAGGTCAAAGGTTTACTGTGGATGCTGAAATGATC
>JAAHHL010001678.1 GCA_010672185.1 Caldora sp. SIO3E6
AGAAGGAACTTCTTTCAATCTTAGGAATTGTTTCTTGGCTTTGGGCAGGTTGTTAAGCTGATAGATTTCGTTGGGGAACTTAGTATCTGCTGGGATGATGTACTCTTTGTCGAGAGAACATCTATCGCTCAAACACTTGCGGCTATCGCACCAATCTTTTATCTCTCGAAGTGCGTAGTTGTAAGCGCCTCGAGAGATGTCCATCCACTCAATGAGTTGTTGCTCTTGAGGGGCATCTGGATAGATTCGGTAGCGGTAGTTAAATGCCAGCATTGAGTTTATTATACTAGGTTTACTGGCTCGTAGCGCAACACTAAATGTTAATTAATGGGACATTGAGTCCCCTAAAATTAACCTGGGGGAGTCCACTGTATCCCGGCGCTAATTCTTACGAATATAGCGCGGGTCTTATCGCTCCCCCAGACTCCCTCATTAGATAAATGGTTCAAAGATGACACACCTGTGCAACTCCATCGACTGTGAGTTATCCCAACCAGGAGGAGGTTCGGTTGTTCCTGAAATTTCTTGTAGTCTCTCAGGAGCAATACCCTGCTGGATCAGGATGTCTTGTACTGTTTTAGCACGCTTTTTCGCTAAAGACTGGTCTACATCCAAGGGACGCAAGTCGCTAGAGTCACTATAACCTGTTAATCTCAGATGAATTTTGGGATACTGCTCCAGAAATTCCCGAACCTTGGGAATTTTCTGAGATAACTCTGCTGATTTTAATTCAGCTGAATCTACTTTAAAGTAGAGCCTGGTATCAATGTTTGGTAGGTTGGTTTTGGTATTGTTGTTTACTGACTTGACTCCCGGAATCTCCTCAAATGTCTGGGTGAGATCTGGAACATCTCCCTCGGCAATAATTACATTACCCTCTAGGGTTACTACCCCATCAACAGATTCCGCTGAAATGTCCACCCCCTCGATTTGGTTCAGGTTATGGGTGACCCGCTTTACCTCTTCTACAGCCAATACTGGATCGGGGGGTAAATCCAGAACTCTAATATGATTATCGACTTCCAAGGTGGGAGCAATTTCCTTGGCAATTTTTTCTACTTTCCGACGCATATACTCATTTGGTACTCTTCCTCCTAACTTCATGGTTTTTTGATTAGCATCAACCTTCAGTTGATAAACAGATACTTCTGGGGCAGAGTAGGCTAGGGCAAGTTCAATATCCGACTCCAGGTTGCGGTTAATGCCCCGTTTATGCCAATAAATGCCCAACGGTACACAGAGTAAGGCTAAAGCGGCTAAGGTAGCTGCGAAGAAAGCAACAGGTAGTTTACGCTTTTTATCCTCTAACCGTTCGTAAATTAAGCTTTCTACTAGGGAATGTACCTGGGGAGGAATAGTTTCAGGATCCCCCTCAAAAGACTTAATTTCTTCACCATGATTTTCAACGATTTTTCTCAGGGTATCTCGGATTTTCTTAATTAAGATCGGAAGAGCGTCGAGCATATAAGGGCCGTTGGAGGAC
>JAAHHL010001679.1 GCA_010672185.1 Caldora sp. SIO3E6
TCCTGTTTTCAGAGTAAATGCAAGGAGTGACGGGAAGTTGCGATCGCATTTCCAAAGATATGGATGGCAGATCTAACGGATTGATGATTTGGGGATTAATTATGATGGCTTTTTCTCCTCAAAAACCACGTTAAGGTCTACACTAAGAATTTCCTCAATTCGACGAATGATACTTTCAGTTGCAGGTGCTCTAAGGTCTTCACTTTCTAATTGATACCAATAAGCGCGACTAATCCCGCACTGCCTACAAATTTCGCTCAAGGAGCGCTTGTCTTGCTCCCTGGCTCTTCTTATCTTCCCTCCTAGGTTTGGGAAATCTCGGACAGTCTCGACTACCCGTTTAACTTGCACTGTTTTCATAAAATTAAGTCTCCGTCACTAATTGTATTGTATTTTGTCTGCAAACACTTGACAACTGTAGGCAGACAGTTTACATTGAGAAATATGGAAAGCAGAGGACGCGGACACGGAACCCGCTAGAACAAACCGAAATCCAAAGCTTCCAAGCCAAAACTTAGATTTTGTCAGTGATCTTAAACAGCAACCAAGCTGTAGCAACCCTAGTAATATGACGTTACCAGGGTTGAGGAAACTTATTAGTCTCCTGGATTAATTAAAAAGAAACAGAAATGTCAAAGAAAAAGGAAAGTGCAATGGCTCAATTTGAGTCAAATGACGCTGAGGAGGTAAAGAATGACTGAAGTTACTACTGTAGTTTCCCTCAATAAAAGTGAGATTCCTACAAACTTCATTGACCTTGACTTACTCGAAGAAGTCAACAATGGGATTTCAATGCAAGATGTAGTTAAAAGAGTTGGGGTTACTCAAAGAACCTTACTCAAATATCGCAAACTTGCTTACAAGTATATCCCAGCATATCAACAGTCCTGTTCGGATAGGTATCCAGAGTACGAACTAGATTTAAAGAGGTCAAAAGTAAGACGCGATCGCGGTGAAAAACCTAAGACTGTTTTACCAGATCCACCACCCTTTACAGACATTGAGGTTAAGGTTCTCGAACAAATAGCCAGTCTTTATTCTAAAGGCTTAATTGACGAACAGGTTGTCAAACTTTTGGAAGTGAACAAGGAGAGGCATGAAAGTAGCAAAGTTAGCTGAACAAATGGGATTGACAGTTACTGCAACTATGGAAATTCTCAGAAAGCAGGACTTCAAACCTAAGAATGGACAATCAGAAATTCCTGATGAGTTTGCTTTAGAACTACTTGAAGTTCATACTAAGGTTAGCAGCGCAGTCAACCTACCTCCCTCATTGCCTAGTGCTAAAGAGGTGAAGTCTGGGGAAGCTGAGTTACCAAAACCTGAGGAACTAGGGCGGTTGACACTTTCAGATGCCAAAACAATTTCTGAAGCCCACGGTGCTAGCATAAACACCATCTATACAATGGTTGATTCTGTGAAGAATCAGTACCACAAAATTCTGTTTCAGTCTGGTTTTCAGGAGGCAGAAAGGGATGAAACA
>JAAHHL010000168.1 GCA_010672185.1 Caldora sp. SIO3E6
GGATGATGATCATCTCTATGTATTTTTTATCGTTGAAGATGCACATATTTGGGCAGAACAAACCCAGCGGGATAGTGCGGTTTTCAAGGACCCTCAAAGCAATTATCTGTTGATTTGGGGGGAGAAAGACTGAGGCGAATTTTTTCAGGGCGTACACTAACCACTACCTCCTGAGAATTACTCAGATGGTCTTTGGGAGACTGGGGTTCAACCCTAATCTTTAAACCAGTTTTAGTCACCACTTGAATTTGAGAAGCCTCAACTGCTTCTATGCGTCCTTCCAATAAATTTGCTTCTCCAATAAAATCTGCCACGAAGGATGTCCGGGGTGATTCGTAGATTTCTGTAGGAGTGCCTATTTGCTCAATTTTACCGGTACGCATCACGGCGATGCGGTCAGAAAGACTGAGAGCTTCTTCTTGGTCATGGGTTACCATAACAAAGGTTAACCCTAAGTCTTGATGTAGATTAGATAGCTCTATCTGCATTTCTTTGCGAAGCTTGAAATCCAAAGCCCCCAGGGGTTCATCCAACAATACTACTGCTGGTCGGTTCACCAAGGCCCTGGCTAGAGCCACCCGTTGCTGTTGTCCTCCAGACAGTTGATTAGGATATCGATTGGCTAATCCTTCTAGTTTTACCTGTTTGAGGGCTTGTTTTACCCGATCCTCCACTTCCGACGCCTTGAGCCTTTTCAGTTTGAGGCCGAAGGCAATGTTCTCTGCTACACTCAAGTGATTGAATAGAGCATAACTCTGAAATACTGTATTTACTGGTCGTCTATGGGGTGGTACTTGATTCATTGACTGCCCTTGAATTAGTACTTCCCCAGCCGAAGGCATCTCAAACCCTGCCATTAAGCGCAAGGTTGTAGTCTTGCCACAGCCAGAAGGACCGAGGATACTAAAGAACTCTCCCCGACGAATATTCATGTCAACACCTCGGACAGCAGTCTCTCCATTGAAGACTTTGAAGACTTTGCGGAGTTCAATATCAAGTTCAGCAGCTGTTTCCGGAGAAGGTTGTTCTTTGGTCGAAGTTTGAAACATGGTAATTATTTAAAGGGCTTGGTGTTGATTCCTTACCTCACCAGAGGTTAAGCCTCTTTGACATCCTCACCGGGCTAAAGCCACGGTGATTCCTCAGTTTATTTTATCTGGCTACTGCTAGTCTGGGTAAGTTATTATTTCAACCAATCCTTAATCCCTTAACTTTACTCCTATGACTGTAATTCATAATTTCTCAGTTGGGCGTCAATCTTCTACCCGTACTGTAGGACGTAATTATCAATCTGTGGTGGTAATGCTACTGATCAGCGTCTTTTTGCTGGGGGGTATTGCTTCTCGTTTAGCTTATTTACAACTAGTTGAAGGGGAACGCAACAAGGAACTAGCAGAAAATAACCGCATTCGTATCATTCCTAAACCCCCTGTACGAGGTAATATTTTTGACCGCAAGGGTAGAATTTTAGCCAGCACTAGGTTATCTCGCTCAGTGTTCGTTTGGCCTATTGCATTGCAAAAGGAGAAATGGCCAGCAACTTTCAAGCGTCTCTCAGAGATTTTGGATATCCCCGAAGAAGATATTGAAAAACACTTGCAAAATGCTGACAATAGCTCTCTTTCCCGCATCCGCATTGCCCGTAGCATTACTCCTACTCAAATTACAGCACTAGCTGAGTATAGCAATGAATTAGAAGGGGTAGATGTTGATGTAGAAACGGTAAGGGAGTACCCTAATGGGGATTTAGCATCTCATGTTTTGGGTTATACCGGTGAGATTAATGAAGAAGAATTAGCAGATCGTCGAGAAGACGGTTATCGTCCTGGTGACGTCATTGGTCAAATGGGGGTCGAGGAGTCTTTTCAGGAGATGCTCAGAGGAGAATGGGGTGGACAGCAAGTTGAGGTGGATGGCGCTGATCAGGTAGTTAAAGTTTTGGGTAAAAAAGAGGCCAAAGCTGGTAAAGATGTCAAGATCACTTTAGACATAGATACACAAAAAGCCGCTGAGGCAGCCTTGGGTTATCGAAAAGGTGCGATCGTGGCGATAGATCCTAATAATGGGGAAGTACTGGCGATGGTTAGTCGCCCAACTTTTGACCCTAATATTTTTTCGACCCGCATTACCCAAGAAACCTGGACTAAATTGCAAGGGAGAGGCAACCCCTTTGTTAACCGTGCCATACGGGGTTTTCCTCCAGCAAGTACCTTCAAGATAGTCACCGCCGCCGCAGGTATGGAAACTGGCAAATATCCTCCCAACACTGTCTTACCGACTTTTGCTTATCTACGGGTTGGTGGTACTGCTTTTGGTGAGTGGAACAAGGCAGGCTTCGGTCCTTTGGGATACGTGCGTGCTTTGGCAATGAGTAGTAATACCTTTCATGGACAAATTGGCAAAGGTATCGGAGGAGAAAAACTGATCGAATGGTCTCGTAAATTTGGTTTTGGTCAGAAAACTGGTGTCGAGTTAAATGAAGAATCCGCCGGTTTAATTGCAGATAATGCCTGGAAGCAGAAGAGATTTAATTGGGAGTGGACGGTGGGTGATACCGTTAATATGTCCATCGGTCAGGGATTTACCCAAGCAACACCCTTACAAGTAGCGATGATGTTTGCAGTTCCGGCTAATGGGGGTTATAAAGTCAAACCTCACTTGCTCCTTGATGAAAAAAATCAAGGCTCAGATCAATGGCGACAGTCGATAAATCTCAAGCCAGACACGGTGGAAAAATTGCGTCAGGGATTACGAGCAGTGGTTACTGGTGGTACGGGAAAAAAATTGAATGTGTCCCATCTACCACCGGTTGCTGGAAAAAGTGGCACGGCAGAGGCTCCTCCTGGGAAACCTCATGCTTGGTTTGGAGCCTATGCACCGGCTGATAAGCCAGAAATTGTAGTTGTTGCCTTTGCTGAACATTCCGGTGGAGGTGGGGGTAGTACCGCCGGACCGATGGTTCGCCAGGTACTGGAGGGTTACTTCAAAGCCAAGGCTGCTGAATCTAAGAAATAAGCTGAATACGGAAAACCGAATTTTGCGCCAACTCACTGCTACACTACAATGTGATTAGAAGCAGCAATACAATCAAATCGGTTGTATAACAGGAGCAATGGGTTTCTTTGATTCAGAAATAGTCCAACAGGAAGCAAAACAGCTGTTTGAAGATTATCACTCCTTAATGCAGTTGGGAGGCAGCTACGGCAAATTTGACCGAGAGGGTAAAAAGATTTTCATCGAGCAGATGGAATCGATGATGGATCGCTATCGTATTTTTATGAAGCGTTTCGAGTTATCCGATGACTTTATGGCTCAGATGACGGTGGAGCAGCTAAACACCCAGCTTGGTCAGTTTGGGATCACACCTAAGCAAATGTTCGAGCAAATGGAAATGACTCTCGAGAGAATGAAGTCAGAACTGGAAAAGCAGTCTTGAAAAGAAAATATTTTCCTGATTGTCAATCCTCTTCTCTGAAGAAACACTCTGGCTAATTGCTAATTGCTAATTGCTAATTGCTAATTGCTAATTGCTCTTTAACAGATTTATTATCCTTAGAACCTCTCACAGAATTTGAACAGCAGGAATTAGCCTAATCCCCAGAGTTCAATTCAGCTATTGCAGGTTTTTAAAGCGATATGCAGCAAGAAATGGGAAACAGGTAAGGAAATTATTTCCGTTTCTTGAAACTATGGTTCTGTGGAACTGGCATCTTGCCAGTAAGTTTGTTGCGCCAACATTTGACCAATGAATCGACTCAATCTTCTCTTTTGCAAATACCTGCACCCATTCAGGAGATAGATTCATGTCAATTAGTATTTTAATACTAGTTCCAAAGGCACTTCTAGTTCTTCAACTCGCCATGCTGCATAGGCAAGAGCTTCATAAATGTCTGCTTCTTCTAAATAAGGATATGCCTGCACAATTTTTTGTGGAGAATGGCCAGATGCCATTAAGCCAACAATAGTGCCAACAGTGACTCGCAAACCTCGAATACAAGGTTTTCCACCCATTACTTCGGGGTTCATCGTAATTCTAGTGAGTTGTTTCATGGAACCAAGTTGTTTCAAGAACAGCGATCGCGCCCTCAACCCAATAAGCATACAATAAACAACAAGTCAACTGGGGCAATTTAGCTGTGCTAATTTTTAGTCATTGAACCACTTTTTCTGAATTCCTCTGACCTTAACATTTTTCCACGTTGACCACGCTGTTATTAGGGTTATAGCCATTAAACTGCCTATCTTGCAGGAAAAAAGTCATAAAAAGGATACAATACTACCTTTATATCGTTTTTTGTTTTTTAATTCAAGGGCTCAAACCACGTAATTTCGTAAAAATTCAGCGCCACAATTATCAAGTATTTTTTTGACTGGAAGCCAGTATGATTGAAATTACTTAATTCAAGGAAGAAGATGAGGGAAAGCGATCGCCTGATATCTGATTAGAGATGTCGTTTCATGATCAAGGCTTGCCCAAGGATAGCGATCGGCTACGCTGATGCCGTAGGCAATCGCTGTTGTGTCAGAGGTAGTTGCAAGGCGGTGAATAATTGTGGTTATTTCTTAGATTTTCGCATTGAACTTGTACCAAACATTCCCAAGGCAATTAAACCTAATATCGATGAAGGTTCGGGAACACTGATATCGTCTAAGCCACCACCTGCATCATCAGATGATGCAATTACAAGATTATCAAAGGATGCATAGCCCCCTTCAAGCAGATCGATCCTGTTTGTTGCCTACTTTAGCTAAAATATCAATAGTAAGACCAGCACACCGACCATGCCTACCAAACATATTCGCTTTGATTGGGCTATCAAAAAACTACTGCGCAACAAGGCTAATTATGTAGTCTTAGAAGGGTTTTTGAGCGAATTATTACATCAAGATATCACCATCAAGACTCTTCTCGAAAGTGAAAGTAATCAACAAACTCAAGAAGATAAAAGCAACCGAGTTGATATTCTTGCCGAAACCGCCAACTCGGAGTTAATCCTCATCGAAGTACAAAACAACTCCCAACTCGATTATTTTCATCGTATGCTCTACGGTGTATCCCAGTTAGTCACTGAATATCTCGAACAAGGACAAGAGTACGGCGAAATTAGGAAAATCTACTCAGTAAATATCGTCTACTTTAACTTGGGCAAGGGAGATGACTATATTTATCGCCTGAACTCAGAGTTCACTGGGGTGAATACTGGAGATACCCTAGAACTTTCCCTAGCTCAAGAAAGAAAATTTAAGGTAAAAAAAATAGCAGATATCTTCCCAGAATACTATCTGCTGAAAGTAAGGAATTTTAAGGGGACAGCAGAAACGACCTTACAGGAATGGATCTATTTTCTGAGAAACAGCGAGATCAAAGATGAATTTGCTGCCAAGGGCATGGTAGAAGCTAAGGAAACCTTGCGAGTTAATAATCTATCCGACAAAGAAAGAGCGGCATACAATCGTTACATGGACAACAAGAGTTACGAAGCCAGTATCTTGAGTACCCAAGAGTTTGAAGCGCAATGGCAAATCGAACAGATGGAGGAGGCTAAAATTAAAGCTAGGGAAGAAGGTAGCCAACAAACAAGAATAGCGATCGCTCGTTCGTGTAAACAACAAGGTCTAGATACAGAGACGATTATGGCAATCACCCAACTGTCTAGGGAAGATATAGAAGCTTTGTGAGTTGGTTTGGGAGCAAGGTGCTCCCACTTCGTTGCCAGGCGAACTAAATTTTGGGTGGGATTTCTTGAGCTAAGTATCCAAAAAATTATAAGCTCTCTCTTCTCCCTCAGCTCCCTCAGCTCCCTCAGCTCCCCCTAGGGACGAGGATATTTAGAAGGTAAGGGGAAATATTCGTGTTGTTTACCTTCTAAAGCCATATACATAAATTGCCTCCAGACTGGTGCAGCATATCCACCACCGGTTGCTCCTCCTCCTAATGGTCTGTAGTCATCATTACCAATCCAAACCGCTGTTGACATTTGTGGTACATAGCCAACAAACCACACATCTCGCTCTGAAGAGGTTGTACCCGTCTTACCTGCTGCCTGACGTCCGATGTAAGCTCTTTTTCCTGTACCACCGTTAATCACGCCTATCAGGGTATGGTTGAGAGAAGCAACAGACCATTGGTCGAGAACCAGCTTGGGTTTAGGAGTATTATCTAGTATGATATTGCCTTCACTATCTGTTACTCGCACAATGATCGTTGGGTCAGAATGCCAACCATTATTGGCAAAAGTGGCAAAAGCTCCTGCCATTTCCAAAGGTGTTATACCAATAGCCCCCAGTGGTAAAGAGGTCACTGGTTCCAAGGGACTCCTTATTCCCAGGGTACGGCATATTTCAATCACTTTGTCAAGTCCTACTGTTTTGCCCAGCTTCACTGCCGGAACATTAAGAGATTGGGTTAAGGCAGTGTGAATCGTCACCGCACCAGAGTAGCCGCCACCATAGTTTCTGGGAGAGTAGTAGCCAGAACCATCCCGATAGCTCACTGGGGTATCCATAACAGTGGAGTAGGGTGTATACTTACCGGTGGCAAAAGCAGCGTAGTAAACGAACGGCTTGAAAGAAGAGCCCGGCTGACGCCGAGATTGAATAGCTCGGTTGAACTGACTCTTTTCGTAGTTAACGCTACCTACCAGGGTTTTGACAAAATGGGTTCGGGGGTCCACAGCAGCTAGAGCCACTTGATCTGCGTAAATCCCCAAGTTACGATGAGCTCTAGCGACAAACTCTTCAGACCTTTTTTGGAAGTTGTAGTCAATCGTAGTTTGGACTCGCATCCCTCCTTTTTGGACAGTATCCTTCCCAAATTGCTCATTCAACTCCGCAACCACCGCTTCTGTAATAGCAGGAAGTTCACTAACCTGCCATGAAGTACTTTTACCTATGCCCAAAGGTTGCTTACGAGCTGCTGCTTCTTCTTCAGCTGTAATCCATCCCAACTCTCGCATCCTTGTCAAGGCAATTGATTGCCGCTCTTTGGCTTTTTTATAATTAGCGAAAGGGCTGTATTCTTCTGGAGACTGAATCAATCCTGCTAGCATGGCTGATTCTGCTAAGGTAAGCTGGGAAGCCGATTTAGCAAAGAAGCTTTCAGAGGCAGTTTGTATACCATAGTTATTGTGACCCCAATAGATTTGATTGAGGTACATCTCTAAAATCTGGTCTTTTTCAAAGATTTGCTCTACTCTGATTGCCAGAACCGCTTCAGCAATTTTACGGCTGAATTTACGCTCTCGTGAGAGAAAGAGGTTTTTCACTAACTGCATGGTTAGAGTGGAAGCACCTTCCACCACTGAGCCACTTTCCCAGTTAGCTTTGAAAGCCCGACCAATACTGTTGGGGTTAATGCCCTGGTGATAATAGAAGCGACTATCTTCCATGGCTAACACCGCTCGCTTGAGTTGCGGGCTGATTTGATCTAATTTTACTACTTCGCGATTAGCTTCACCATGAATACTGGCCAGATGCTTACCTTTGATGTCATAAATATAAGTTGTTTCTGTGGGTACATAGCCTCGTAATACTCTGACATCCGGGAGGTTACGGAAGCTCGTCGCTAAGCCAACCAGTCCACCAGCAAAGAGTGAGCTCGTTAGCATGGTAATGCCAAGTACGGTTCCACCTGTTACCTGAGCAACTCCTTGCACAAACTGCAAAACTGGCGATGAAGCGCCTTTCTTATCTTGCTTCTGTTGTTTTTGTTGTTTTTGTTGAACGGTGCTAGACGACACAGCGATTTCACTTCCTCACTTACAAAAGACAGCAATTCTAGAGACGAGGGCAACTGGGAAATTAATAGTTGGTTATACGTGATTACAGAAATTGTTAGCAGTAATCAGGATCACAGATAGGTTAGTTTACTAGAACTATATCTAAACCATACTCAAATAAAGATTACGCAACCGTATTTTAGGATTTTGGTGTCACCCTCAGTTAGCCTCAAAGTGGATATCGCCTTAATAATAGCTGCATACCTTGACAAAAGCTAACTGCTCAAACACAGATATTGTGGCATTTTATGCTAATTAATGTTAGTCTATCTGCTTTGAGATAGATAGTAAGGACAAGTTACTCTTATAAAAACACACTCAGCCACAGGGGGTTGAGCGAAGCATGTAGCAGAGGGTTGGGCAGAGCCTTCGGATAGGTAATACTTAAGTATATTTACTTAAATTATCCCCCAAATGCGAGAGCCCCTACTGCCCTTAAAAGATGTTCCACACGAATAGAGCTCTTGCAGAGATTCGATTGTAGCACCCTCTGTTCCCTAACCCCTATTTCCTATTCCCTAATTGGTGCAAGAAGTCTAATGTCAAATTCTCCAACTACCCATGACCTAGCTTGGCTCTATCGAGGCGTCACTGAAATTTTTCCTGACCAACCAAAGTCCCAAAACCCAAGTGAGAACTTGGCTCAATGCCTAGAAAAAACCGATCGCCCTTTGAGGATCAAGTTGGGAATTGACCCCACTGCACCAGATATCCATCTTGGCCATAGTATCCCTGTGCGGAAGCTGCGAGCCTTTCAGGATGCTGGTCATACTGCTGTACTACTCATTGGGGATTTTACCGCCCAAATTGGTGACCCAACGGGAAAGTCAGAAGTGCGTACCCAGTTAACACCGGCCCAAGTTCAACACAATGCGGAGACTTACTTGGAGCAGGTACGCCCAATTTTAGACTTCCAAACTCCGGGACGACTGGAGATTCGCTACAACTCGGAATGGCTTAAGGAATTGGATTTATCGAAAATTATCCAATTGTTAGCCACGATGACAGTAGGACAAATGTTGGCCAAGGAGGGATTTGCCCTACGATATCAGCAGGAAACTCCTATTTACCTTCATGAATTTCTCTACCCCTTGTTACAAGGCTACGATTCAGTAGCAATAAACGCTGATGTGGAGTTGGGGGGAACTGACCAAAAATTCAATATTGCTGTAGGGCGAGATTTGCAACGACATTTTGGACAAACACCCCAGTTTGGACTATTAACACCCCTGGTACTAGGGACAGATGGGGTGCAGAAAATGTCGAAGTCCTTGGGGAATTATGTGGGCTTAAGAGAAGATGCCCTCTCAATGTACTCCAAGTTGGAAAAGATACCAGATAATTTATTGGATCAATATTATGAATTGCTGACAAATTTACCTTTGGATCAACTACCAGAATCTCCACGCGATCGCCAAAAACAACTGGCTCTTAATATCGTTAGCCAATACCACGGCGAAGCGGCGGCTCAAGAAGCTCAACAAGCAGCAATGAATTTGGTGCAGGGAGATGCCACAAGTACAGGTGATGCAGTACCGGAATTTTCCCTGTCCCAAGTGCAATTTCCGGCTAAGTTGTTCTATATCCTCAACACCAGCGGTTTGTGCAAAAGTAGTGGAGAAGGAAGAAGACAGATCCAAGGGGGAGCAGTAAAGCTAGATGGCGATCGCATTTCTGAGGTTGACCTCACCTTCGATTCCCCTGAACTCCTAGCAGGTAAGGTTTTACAAGTTGGGAAAAAGAGATTTGTGCGATTAATATCTTGAAATTGAGAATTGAGAATTGAGAATTGAGAATAAAATTTTGTACATCTGTACTTTCGGGGAAAGAATAGGTGTTAGGTGGTAGGTGGTAGGTGAGTTTTGAGGTATAGCAGTCGCCAGGGCGGTTAAGACATTCTCTGGTAAAGCAAGTTAACAAGGGGCTTAAGCCCCTTGTCCTAATCGCCTTGGCGGTTGCTATATTTAGGGCTTGCTGTATAAGTGTGTAAGTCATGCTAGACAAGGCTTTCAGCGGTTGTAAAGCCTTGTCCTGTGCAAGGAAATTGTATCAAAGGGTTCAAAAAGCTGGCATTGTTGTGGAAAATCCCTGGGTAATCTTCAAGCTGAAAGCTGACAGCT
>JAAHHL010001680.1 GCA_010672185.1 Caldora sp. SIO3E6
TTAGCCTAGGAGCTTCTGCAGCAATAGCTCAAACCGAAATTGAGCAGTCAGCTTTTGAACCAATCCGTCTAGAAACTGTCCCTGAAGCCTTTGACAGAACCTTTTTTGAGGATTCTGGAACCTATTACTACAATCGCAATATCTGGCGTCAAGCGAATTATTTTTTAGGTCTTACTGGTTATCCAGATGTTGAACTCGAAAGCGATGCTCATAGCCTCAACAAACTCTACCATGAGGTGCTCTACCAACAGACTTCGAGTGACCCCATAATTCGCACCCCTGATTTGCCGAATCCCTTCAATAGTAGTATCAGAGGTACTACCCAACCCCGTCGTGGCATTAATCGGATCGAGGGCGTTGAGTTTTTCCTAGAGACACCACCACTGCGATAGTCAGATGGGGGTGAGCGAAAAAAAGGGTGGGGAGCAGAGGAGCAGAGGAGCGGAGGAGCGGAGGAGCGGAGGAGCGGAGGAGCAGAGGAGCGGAGGAGCGGAGGAGCAGAGGAGCGGAGGAGCAGAGGAGCGGAGGAGCAGAGGAGCGGAGGAGCAGAGGAAGAAGAGAGAACTGATAATTTTTGGATACAACGCTCAAGAAATCCCACCCAAAATTTCGTTCACCCGTCAGATGGTTTATAGCAATAATACGACTTGTGAGGTACATCTTTATCCCCCTAAATCCCCCTTGGAAAGCAGGGCTGTTTCGTTCCCAGGGAAGCGTAGATTGTCAAGGGGAAAATCAATGAATTTCGACCCGCAAATTGACAATTTTAACCAGGTAAACAAGAAATTGGCAGCCAAAATTGAGTGTTTAGGGCATTGACAAAAATACATCTTGATCGAATGAAACAGCCCTGCTCTAACAGGGGCGTTGTTATATCGCAATAGGACAAGGTTTCAGTGCTGCAACAGACACCGAAGCCTGCTCCACAAACATTACTCATTACTCATCTTCGCACTTCTTTGCTCCTCTGTGATTTGCTTTGCATGGATACAAACCCCACCTGCTTCAAATGCCATCCGCTCTTCATTGAAGCGAGAAGAATGTTCAATAAACAAAACCTCGAAATAATCAGTTGCCCCGGCGACAATACAGGTAACTAAGTCACCAGGACGGGGCATGGCTCGGAGTGCTACCAGCTTTTCGCGGCGGGAACGCCCTTCTTTATAGGCAAGCGTTGTTACAAAGCTTGAGTAACTTGAGTCAAATCTCATGCTTCGCCTCTCTTTTTAATTGATAGCCTTAATATAAAGTCATTCTCAGTGAGATGTCAAGCTATTTTCAGTGAAAACACACTTTATGCCTGTCTAGAGAAGGTAAAGACACCTTTCAATTTCATTGAAATCACATTGATAATAGGGGTATTGAAAGTAAGTTCTATGTGTATGGCACAAATTAGCGTCACGATCAGTGATGAAACAGATAAGCTTTTGACTGAGATGTCAGAAGCAACTGGACTAACAAAAAGCTCTCTAGCAGCA
>JAAHHL010001681.1 GCA_010672185.1 Caldora sp. SIO3E6
CGGGACGGGAGTGCAGACGTGTGCGCTGCCGATCTGACGCGGGGACGCGGGGACGCGGAGACGCGGGGAGAGGGATTTTCATGCGTGGTGGTGAAAAAAAACTTTTCATTGAGACTGCCTCCTGCCTTCTGCCATCTGCCTCCTGCCTCCTGCCTCCTGCCTTCTGCCATCTGCCTCCTGCCTCCTGCCTCCTGCCTCCTGCCTCCTGCCTCCTGCCTCCTGCTTCCTGCCTTCTGCCTTCTGCCTTCAGTCAAAGCTTTGAAAGGCATAATGACTATACGCCCACCAGTAGTCAAAGAGCGCAAAAATTGCATCAAACCGCTGACATGATATAGAGGCAAGACACAAAAGGAGTTAATCGGCTTTTGCTCAAAATACTGGTGAAACCCAGCTACGGATGCCATTAAAGTTTGCCAACTATGAGCTGCAAAGCGGATTTTGCCAGAAGATCCCCCTGTGGGGATGAAGATTGACGCGGGGACACGGGGACGCGGGGACACGGGGACGCGGGGACGGGGAGACGGGGAGACGGGGAGACGGGGGGACGCGGGGACAGATCGAGAGGGATTTGCATTCAGGGTGGTGAAAACTTTTTCATCAGCACTGCCACCTGCTACCTGCCACCTACCACCTGCCTGATTACCACCAAAAATTAAGTCAGGTTGAACTAAACCCCATACTTGTCGCCATTCCTGCTCAACCCAGTGGGGATTGCCGAGGAAAACAGGGCAATTATTAGCGACAGCAGCCAGGAAAGCAGCAAGAAACCCCAGAGGATTTTGCTCTGCTAGGAGGATTTTGGGCAGAGTTCCTCCCTGAGAAAATTCAGTTAACTGCTGGCATAACTGTTCGGTAAGACGGTGAAATTGGTAGCTGTTGTAACCAATTAGCCAATCTTCCCCAGCACGTTGTTCG
This sequence comes from Caldora sp. SIO3E6, assembly GCA_010672185.1. GTDB lineage: Bacteria > Cyanobacteriota > Cyanobacteriia > Cyanobacteriales > Coleofasciculaceae > Caldora. Next base: position 916 of record JAAHHL010001681.1, read on the forward strand.
AGGTACGTTAATGGTTGTTCCACAGTTGTTCAAGCCAAGATTCCTCCTCTCCAGTAAACCAGTGATTGACACCAAAACCTACAGCCCTTTGAGGATTTGATAATTCTGCTGCTAGTTGGAGAGAGGCTTGGGTACCGATGGCAGTTGTCAAAGCGGAGGAAAATACTGTATCAAGTTGGTAGGCTTGGCACAACTCTCGGAGGCGTTGAGGGGAACCAGCGATCGCGGCTTTAATCACAAAAATACCCCGCCATCCCCGCTGGTAGGCTGTTTCTAGCTGATTAAGAGTTGCCACCGATTCATCTAAGGCAATAGGTGTTGTATATTGGTGAGCCATGTTCAACATCGAGTCAAACTGTTCTGGGGGTAAAGGTTGCTCCACAAACTCCACCATGCTCACTTCATCAGTTGCCCTCAGCCACTGATGTGCTGCTGGCTCCCTCAATCCCCCATTGGCATCCAACCGCAACTGAGCCGATGGGGGTAGTTGTTGCCGCAGCTGGTTAAATAGCTTTAGTTCAGTTTCAACAGTTGCAGTGCCAATTTTCCATTTAAAGGTGCG
>JAAHHL010001682.1 GCA_010672185.1 Caldora sp. SIO3E6
TGGCAGAAGGCAGGAGGCAGGAGGCAGGAGGCAGGAGGCAGGAGGCAGGAGGCAGGAGGCAGGAGGCAGGAGGCAGGAGGCAGGAGGCAATCCCGATGAAAAAAATTCACCACCAGAGGATGAAAGTAGACTCTTCCCTGTTGCCTACTTACGTTTCTGGCAAGGGCAAATTTGGCAAGGCATTATAGCTGTAGTAATTAGTAGTGGAGTTGTCTGTTGTGTGATTAGTTTTCCCGCAGACAGTTGGTGGAATAAACAATCTAGTACTCACAATCCCCCATCTGCCAACATCATCAACCAAGCATCTCAACCATTGGTAATTAGCAATCCTGCTGACATTAACATTGGTGAGCTTATTTCTCTGAGTTATTTGCTGGAGGAAAAAGTGAAATTTCAGTTAGTCAATCAACCTCAAATTTATATTACCCCAATTCCTACTGGATTTAGCAATATATTCTTATTCTATCCTTCAGGAATTTTACGCAAAGGACTAGAGCAAAAATACGGAGCAAAAACTGAACTAATTGAAAATCTCCCTCTCTGGAAACTAACCGAAAGCGGCGGGAACCACATTCCTTAATAGATGGGAGGGATATCTGCCCGCCGCTTGTTGTTTGTTTTTTGATATTAGTTTTTTGTTTTTTTTTACAAACAACTAACAACTAATGAAAAATAACACTTTAGCTTAACGGGGTGAAGCCCAATGTACTCGTCCATGCTGTCTTCCGGGAGATGAGTTAAAATTACTGTAAGATGATATAATGACACATGCATAGAGGGAAACTAAACTCAAGTCTCTCCAAGGTAAACCCAGGGTAATCGCTTAAAAAAAAATGGCAGCTATCAACAAAAGTGACAAACTAAAACAAATACAACAAAACTATAAAGATAGTGAAAATTGGATCGCCTATGAGTTATGTAGAGTATTTGAACAGGTATGGCAAGTTGCCCCAGATGAGTCAGCCTTAGCCATATCCAATAGAATTATGTCCAAAGACCTCTCTTATTTTATGTTTGTCTTTGATTTAGACACAGAAACAGGTTATCGCGAACAGATCAAAGAGGTTAGCAGTCAATCTTTTAGAAGTAGGAGAGAATGGCGTCAAAAAATAGAAGAGCTAGAAGGAAGGCAGAAGCAGGAAGAGGAAGAGGAAGAAGTAAAAGAAAACTTGTTACGCTTGCTAAGTTCTCCCAGCAGTGATACAGATAGCAAAATTAGAGAATCTTTATTAGAAATAGTCAGAGCTTGTATCTCTTGTTAGGTTTTAGGTTTTAGGTTTTAGGTTTTAGGCAATGGTGACAAGTTAAAGGGTGGTGCATTCTGTCAACTCCCATATATGGTGTTGGGAGGCTAAAAAAGACCCTATATATGGAAATACCCAAGGGTTAAGGAAAATTGTATTCTTCTTCCTCCGCTCCTCTGCTCCTCTGCTCCTCTGCTCCTCCGCTCCTCCGCTCCTCTGCTCCCTTGAC
>JAAHHL010001683.1 GCA_010672185.1 Caldora sp. SIO3E6
TCTCAGCTCCCTCAGCTCCCTCAGCTCCCTCAGCTCCCTCAGCTCCCTCAGCTTCCTCAGCTCCCTCAGCTCCCTCAGCTTCCTCAGCTCCCTCAGCTTCCTCAGCTCCCTCAGCTATCCAACAAGCAAATCCTCCTCTGGATATTTAATCTGGTTAGGACGGGAGCCTCCCAATAAGGATGCCATAAGTAACCAAATGCCAACCCGTCCGATATACATAGTCACAATTAGAATCAGATGTGCCCATTGAGAGACGGTTGCAGTGATACCTGTAGAAATACCTACGGTAGCAAATGCTGAGACAACTTCAAAAAAAAGTTGAATAAAATCTAAATCGGGATCGGTGATAGTAATTAAGGTTGTTGCCACAATTACTGTGCTAAGGGAGCCAAACAGCACACCCACTGCTTTGAGTATCAGAGGTATGGGAACTTGTCGCTGATAAAGATTGACTTCTTCTTTACCTTGCAAGATTGCCTTGGTACAACTAGCAATAATCCTTGCTGTCGTCGTTTTGATCCCACCGCCAGTGCCCCCTGGACTGGCTCCAATAAACATTAAGGCAATGGTGAGGAATAAGCCAGCAGTGGTCATATCCCCAATATCGATGGTATTAAAGCCAGCGGTTCTAGTCGTCACAGACTGAAACCAAGCTAGTATCAATTTATCAGATAAATTTAAAGATTTAAGGGTCGCAAGATTATCTAATTCCACAAAGAAAAAAGCGATTGCTCCCATGATTAGTAGTATACTAGTTGTACTAGTAGCTACTTTAAAGTTCAAGGAAAATATCATCTTTTCTCGTCTATTAAAAATAAGGTCTCGTAACCATAAGTACATTTCAACAATCACCTGTTGCCCAATCCCACCCAAGATAACTAGTGCAGTGATAATTAGATTTAAGGGGAGATGGGTTTGATATTCCATTAAGCTATTGGCAAATAAACTAAACCCGGCATTGTTCCAAGCACTGATGCTATGGAAAATCGCTAACCAGAGACCCCTATCCCAGCCATAATCTGGAACAAAAACCAGTAACAGTAGCAAAATGCCAGTAATTTCAAAAATCAAGGCAGTAGCGATGATGGAACGGATCATGGAAGCGCTGTCTTGTAAACCTGGTCGATCAAAGGCTTGTTGAATCGCCACTTTATGCCTTAAGTTAAACTTACGCTTCACTAGTAGCAGGAGAAAGGTGGTGGTTGCCATGTAACCTAATCCCCCAATTTGAATTAAGGCTATAACAAAAAACTGACCTACACCAGAAAAATAACTGCCAGTATCGACAACAATTAAACCAGTAACACAAACGGCAGAAGTAGCAGTGAATAGAGCTACAATTGGGTCATTCCATGTCCCAGTACTGGTAGAGAAAGGCATCATCAGTAGGAGAGTACCTACAGCAATGACAATCAAAAATCCGAGGCATATGCTTCGCGAAATAGTCATGAAGTGATTTGCTTAGGAAAG
>JAAHHL010001684.1 GCA_010672185.1 Caldora sp. SIO3E6
CGAATCTCTTGATGACAAGGTATGGGATGTCAGTTTCAGCTCTAATGGTCAGATGATTGCTACTGCCAGTGAGGATAAAACTGTCAAACTCTGGAACCTTGAGGGAAAAGAACTCCAAACTTTCGCTGGGCATAAAGAGAGAGTCTGGAGTGTCAGTTTTAGCCCTAATAGTCAAATGATTGCTACTGCCAGTGGGGACAGAACTGTCAAGCTATGGAACCTTGAAGGAAAAGAACTCCAAACTTTCACTGGACATCATAATGGAGTCTTAAGCGTCAATTTCAGTCCTGACGGTCAAACTATTGCCACTGCTAGTTATGACAAAACCATCAAACTTTGGAACCTTGAGGGGAAGGTACTTCAAACCTTCCGTGGACACAACCATGCAGTCTTCAGTACCAGTTTCAGTCCAGACGGTCAAACTATTGCCACTGCCAGCAAGGACAAAACTGTCAAAATATGGAACCTTAAGGGGAAGGTACTCCAAACCTTCCGTGGACACAACCATACAGTCACAGACATTAGCTTCAGCCCTGATGGTCAGATAATTGCTACCGTTGGTGCTGATGATAAAGCTCTTAAGCTCTGGAGTCGTGACGGTACAGAACTCCAAACTCTTACTGGACATGACAATTGGATCTGGAGTGTGAGTTTTAGCTCCGATGGTCAGACTATTGCCACTGCTAGTTACGACAAAACTGTCAAACTTTGGAAGTACGATAGTCACGAGACTAAAACCTTCACTGGGCATAAAAATGCTATCAGAAGTGTGAGTTTTAGCCCTGATGGTCAGATAATTGCCACTGCCAGTGAGGACAAAACTGTCAAACTTTGGACTCTTAACGGCACAAAACTCCGAACCCTCATTGGTCACAAAGACGGGGTTGTAGGTGTTAGTTTCAGTCTTGATGGTCAAACCATTGCTACTGCTAGTTGGGACAAAACTATCAAACTTTGGGATAGTGACGGGAAGGAACTTAAAACACTCATTGGACATAACTTTGGAGCCAGAAGTGTGAGTTTTAGCCCTGATGGTCAGATAATTGCCACTGCCAGTGAGGACAAAACTGTCAAACTTTGGACTCTTAACGGCAAAGAACTCCGAACCCTCATTGGACATGATGATACTGTTAACAGTGTTAGTTTCAGTCCTGATGGTCAGATAATTGCTACCGCTAGTTGGGACAAAACTGTCAAACTTTGGACTCTTAATGGCAAAGAACTACAAACCCTCACTGGGCATGATGATAGAGTCAATAGTGTTAGTTTCAGTCCTGATGGTCAAATAATTGCCACTGCCAGTAGTGACAAAACCGTTAAACTTTGGACTTTTAATGGTACAGAACTGCAAACCCTCATTGGGCATGATGATAGAGTCAATAATGTTAGTTTCAGTCCTGATGGTCAAATAATTGCCACTGCCAGTAGTGACAACACAGTCAAACTTTGGAATCT
>JAAHHL010001685.1 GCA_010672185.1 Caldora sp. SIO3E6
TCGCTGTACCACTTCTGAAACTCTTGAATGGTCGTAAAACGCACCTCTTCCCGGTGTCCACCGGACAACAGGATGTGTACAGCGTATTCATCTGGGGTTCTTGGCATGAAAAATAATCCTTAGTCCATCCAAAATTATTATGAAACTAACAGGGCAGAAAATCACACCTAGTTAGGCTGATAGATCAGCAAGATACACCTGTTAGCTCAATCAGGTCAACAAATTAAACCTTTGCAGTATAGTTTCTACCACGGCTGATAGGGAAGATTGCAATTCTTTTGGTGTTTTAAAGAACAGCTGTTGGTAGTTGGGTAAGTCAAAGGGGAACTGCCCTGATAAATTGGGGCGCTCCATCTGTACCAGCAAAATTTGTTCCTGACGTTTGGCGTTTAAAGCATAACCAAGTTCCACACAGACATTAGGACTGGGTATCACTAGAGGTACATTTTCCCTATCCAGGGCAACTACTGGTGTCCCATCGGCGATAAAAATTAGGCTTTTGCGGATTTTGCGCATCTGGGTACTGCTCAACCGCATGGGTTCACCAGCTTTGCGGATAGAAGTTTCTAAGGTTAGAGATACCCGTGAACGCTGATTGAAGGTTTCCAAGATCTTGTCCAAGGTATTACCCAAAGCTTCCCTGGCAGCATCGTATTCAGTTTGGCAACTCAAGAAGATGATGGGCTCCAATTGTGCCATCACATCCAACTTGGTGAAGTAAATTTCGTGAGAGATCAAGTCAATATTGGAGATAGCGTAAACACCACTACCTTCGATATAAAACTCGACGGCTTCCCCTTCTAGGTAGCGCTTAAACCATTCTGAGTTTTTGACATCCTGGCTATCATCCAAAAAGTCAACTCTTAAACCCGATTTAAGCAAGCTACTTTTACTCAAGCGTAGATCTTGAGGGCGCTGTTCGAGTTCTTTTACTGGTTCATAATGCTCTCTATACCATGCTTTTAGAACAATAATGGCCATGATGTCTTACTGGAGGTGCGGTTTCCCGACACCCGAAGCTAAATTCCCGTTCAGGAATCTTAGCAGTAAGCGGAGACATCTTCACCACACTCATCTGCTAAATAACACATTGCCCGAAAGCGTAGTGCGACTGTTTCCTCATACAGAGGATTCAGTTTGCACAGGGGGGGAATGTGAAGTAGAGTGCGACCAAATAATTTGATGTCCCGCTCGAAGGGGCACTGGGAGGGGATGAATTGGCAGAGGTAGTGTGCCTGTTTAGGGTTATGTACTTCAATGTGATTGAGCCACTGCCGTGCGGGTTGCAGCGGGTTTAGGGTTGGCTTAGTTTTGAAGGGTTTAGTCGGGAGCGTGTTCTTTGAGGAAGGCTTTCGTGGATGAATCCAAATCCAACTTGAAATAGATAACTTCTTTGCTGTATACTCAAATACACTCATGATTAAATTCCTGTGTCCGAAAACAGCGAACTGGA
>JAAHHL010001686.1 GCA_010672185.1 Caldora sp. SIO3E6
GCCACCCGCCTACCAGCCTCCTCCAGCCCAGAACCTCTCCGACCCCCTCCCTCCTTCCCTCCTTCCCTCTTTCTCTTTCAGACCTAGATGCTGCACCAGCAGGAGGAAATAATCATACTGTAACCGGTATTCAATCTGTGGATATTCCCCGGTATTTGACTGGGGGTAGTGAAGAGAGTCATGCTAATTATGCTGTTATTGAAGATGATGGTACGGTTCGGTTAGTTAATCGTGACACAGTAATTGACGATGGTGATACGGTGATTGCTGGGGAGGTTACTGCTGATGAGATTACTTTGATGGCGGCAGGGAGAGTGAAGCCGAATAACCCAGAGTTAATCCGTACTGCTCATGGGGACTACAGCGCACCAACAGTGGTTTTGTTTCCCAACGAGGAGTTTCCTAATTTAGCCTATACTTTTATCGATAGTACTGTAGAAGATTACCAAACCCTTCTTTATGGTGGAGTGGCTGGGACAGTTTCCTTTATTGTCACTCCTGAGGAAAATGGTATTACTTTAATAGGCGATCGCTTATCTCAACTAGGGGAACAAAACCTTACTATAGATAGCCTAAGCATTGTTGCTGAAGGGAATGGGGGGAACTTCTGGTTAGGTAAGTCTTTTGTTTCCCATCACAACTTGGCACAGTATCAAGAACAATTTCAACGGTGGCAAACGGGATTAGGGCCAGCAGCAGACCTCTTACTCTATAGTTGCTTTACCGCTTTAGGGGTGCATGGACAAGCATTTGTCAATAGCTTAGCAGCCATAACCGGAGCCGATGTCGCAGCTTCAACTAATTTAACCGGCAATGCTCAGTTAGGAGGGGATTGGGATTTAGAATATCAAACGGGAAATATTGAAGCTACAAATCCATTTACTGCTGGGGTGCAGGATTTCTATCAGGGAACCCTCAATACCTTAACAGTGCAAGAAACAGTCGATGATACGGCTACAGGAGCAACTGATAATGATGGATTGCTCAATCTGCGAGAGGCATTAGAAGCTTCTAATAGTGACAGTACTGTTGAAGGTCAAACTGGTTCAGGAACAGATACAATTCGTTTTGATCCGACAGCTTTTGCTGGAATGCAGACTATTACCCTGGTTAATGGTCAGTTGGAGATAACCGATGATGCCACCATTGAAGGGACGGGGCAAGATAATTTATTTATAGATGGGGATAGTAACAGCCGAGTACTTAATGTTGCTGCCAATAATCTCACGATCAAGGATATAACGATTCAGAATGGTAGGGTCAATGGTCGGGGCAGTGGCATTAATTTTACCGGCACTGGAACGCTGACATTGCAAAACATTGAGCCACTCCCACGGCTAGAAGCGCGTGGGATTCAGGCATCAGACAGAGATTGCAACCTGAGGCTGTCTGACATCTCCTACGCCTAGGGTTGAACTCCCAACCCTTTTGATATTTATTGCTGCAT
>JAAHHL010001687.1 GCA_010672185.1 Caldora sp. SIO3E6
TAGGGGGCAGGAGGCAGGAGGCAGGAGGCAGGAGGCAGGAGGCAGAACCCACCCCTAGCCCCTCCCAGCATATCGCCAAGGCGATTAGGAGAACGCCAAATGCAGCAAATTTACCTATCAATCTTTTCCCTTCTGCCCTCTGCCCTCTGCCTTCTGCCTTTTGCTATACAATCATTCTCAAAAATCGCCTTAAAGAGTAAACTATGGTAAATTGGCCATTAATTTCAGTAATTATCCCTACTTACCAACGGGAAGAACCTTTGCGGGATACCCTCGAAGACTTACTCCAACAAGACTATCCCACCTTTGAGGTGTTGGTGGTAGATCAAACTCAGAACCATGAACCGGAAACTCAAGCTTGTTTAGAACAGCTGGCTGCTCAGGGTAAGATTAGCTGGTTTCGTCTTGACTGGGCAAGTTTACCTGGAGCGCGGAATTATGGGGTAAGAAGAGCCTCAGGAGAAATTATTCTGTTTATTGATGATGATGTAAAAATACCTGTAGAATATTTAAAAGCCCATGCTCGTAACTACCAACGCAGTGAAGTTGGAGCTGTTGCAGGGCGAGTTTTTGACCGGATGAAATTGCAGGATTCTCAGCAGGCAAATCAAGGAGATGCACCTTATACCATTGAAGATTTGCCGCCAGAAGCGATGGATCCTGGCATTGCCTGGTATTACTTAGACTTAGTACATACAGTCAAACCTCAGCAAGTTATTTCCGCTAGGGGTTGCAATATGTCCTTCCGTCGGGAACTTTTTAGCAAATATGGCTTGCAATTTGATGAAAGGTTTCGGGGTAGCGCCGTGCGGGAAGAATCCGACTTTTGTCTGCGACTGCGCAGCACAGGTTACCAAATTTGGTATGACCCTGATGCTTGTTTAGTGCATTTAGGGGAAGAAACCGGTGGCTGTCATGATATTAGCACGCGATCGCTAAAATACCAGCTGACGTTCTATCACAACAACTTCCTGATGGGGTTGAAAAACCTGACTTTCTTCCAGCAACTGCGCTTGTTTAGTCGCTTATTTGATTGCCACGTTTTAGGGAACCCTCCTTGTAACAAAAGCCGCTCTCCCTTGAAAATCCTTGGCCGTGGTATATTTTATAGCCTAGGTATGGTTGATGCTCTAACTACTTTCATCAAGTCTAACTGGAATAGTGGACAAGTTTACAGTCAACTGGACAAATCTTGAAGGGTGTGGGGTGTAGGGAACGGGTGAGCGAAAAAAGGGTGGGGAGCGGAGGAGCAGAGGAGCGGAGGAGCGGAGGAGTGGAGGAGCAGAGGAGCGGAGGAGCAGAGGAGCGGAGGAGTGGAGGAGCGGAGGAGCGGAGGAGCGGAGGAGCGGAGGAGCGGAGGAGTGGAGGAGTGGAGGAGCGGAGGAAGAAGAGAGAACTGATAATTTTTGGATACTTAGCTAGGAAGTCCCACCCAAAATTTCGTTCA
>JAAHHL010001688.1 GCA_010672185.1 Caldora sp. SIO3E6
CAAATGCCTCAGGTTTATTGGCTTGATGGTATTCTTGCATCTCTTTCAGGTAGTCGTGAAACATCTTGACGAGAACTATCTACTTCAGTCTCTTGCTCCCATTGACCCTCACGCAGATTTTTTGCCGCTTGATTCAACTTCAAAATTGGTTGTGTAATCCAACGTGCGGTAAAAACCCCCAGAATAGTAGCTACCAGCAAAGCTAAAAGGCACAGGACGATTGTAATTCTAGTATTAGCAGAAATTTCTGCCATAAAATCTGACTCTGGTACAACTACCACAATTAGCCAATCCAATCCATCTTGATCCTGGTAAGGGACAGTATTGACAAAATAGCGTTGACGTTTTCCTGGCTGTGTTCCCGGTGGTGCATTACTCACAAAGCTGAAATTACGGGTATCGCCATCTTTACCTCGATTCAGCAATGCTTGAGCAGTGGCTTGGGTTAGCCAGTTATCACTTTCAACCGCATTCAGACGTACAAGTTCTATACCATTAATATTCTCAATAAAAGGTTGCTCAAGGGTTGAGGTTGCTACTAAATCACCAGAGTCTTCCAGAATAAAGACTTGTCCAGATTGGGAAAATTCTAAATTGCTGAGAAAATCATTAAGAGCCTCTAACAACACATCAGAAGATAAAACGCCCCTAAACTCCTCGTTGACATAAATGGGTGTGGTGATAGAAATTGACGCAATCGGAAGGTTAAGTACGGGAAACATCGGTGTCCAGTTAGGTTTTTGAGCGTCTTTGGCTATTTGATACCATATTCGTCGATGAGCATTAAAGTCAGGGGTAGTATGGACAACTTTCATACGGTTGCGTTGCTCATCTACCTGATAAAAACGACGGATGTTCGGCGCTACACCCAATGCATCCCATGTTACTAGTGTATCTGGAGGAATTGGAAAAAGACTAAAGCGGTCTCGCCCTGCTGCCACAAGTTCACCGCGTGTATTAGCAAAATTCAGAGTCGTAATAGACGGAAATGCCTGGACTTGTCTAAAAAATTGTTGTTCTAATTGCTCAAAGTCATTGATATCCAGTTCTCCAGCTTCTAGAGAGCTTCGATTCAATTCAACTAAATGTTTTGGGATCTCCAGGAAAGCATCAAGGCGATTACTCACATTCTGCCCTGTCTCCTCCATTAACTGATTAGCTAAATCTGTAACTGCTTGTTGACCACTGCGATAGGATAGATAACCCACTAGTCCCACCACAGCAAAAATTTGCAACAGGAAAGGCAAAATCAACACCTGGCGTAAAGGAACCTGATGGAGTCTCGGTGCGAGTATTTTTCGTAAACTATTGATCATAGTCTTTCATGCAGCAAGCCCTAGTATAAGAAGGCAGGAGGCAGGAGGCAGGAGGCAGGAGGCAGGAGGCAGGAAGCAGGAGGCAGGAGGCAGGAGGCAGGAGGCAGGAGGCAGGAGGCAGGAGGCAGG
>JAAHHL010001689.1 GCA_010672185.1 Caldora sp. SIO3E6
CCAGTAGGGGCGCAATGCTTGCGCCCAACAGCATCTATGTTTACTAACCAAAAAGCCAGATTTTGAATCATTCCTACCACCTACCACCTATTCTTTCCCCGAAAAATACGATTTATTCTCCCAAGCCCTACTTGGAAATTTCCTCATCTTTTTTCGGCAAATAGGTTTCTAACTTCAGACAGTTACGACCATTAGCTTGCATACGATACTCTACTCTATCCATAAGCCGGTGCATAATCAGCCAGCCATACCCTCTATCCTGTTTATCACTGGGATTAGGTGGCAGATAAGTAGTTATGTCAAACCCTTCACCATGATCCCAAATTTCCACAACAATATTTTGATCCTTGACTTCCAGGCAAATTAAGACTGGTAAATGTGGTTGTTCCCGATGAGCGTGACGCACGACATTGGAGTAAGCTTCCACCAATACTAGTCGCAAACGATTGGATTGACGAGGCCAATCAACATATTCTCCTAGCTCTAATTCCACACAATTTAGTAACCAATTTTCAACTATGTTCAAGAACTTCAATTCACTCGGCACCTGTAGCCTTGTTTTCATAACTACAGAACCTCCAGAGAGAGTATAGTTTGGTCGTCTTCCTGAACATTATTAGTGCATTCTCGAAACCTAGCTAATAAATGCTTGAGCTCAAAGGGAGTTGGTTCATCGAGCAGGAGTTGCCAAAGACCTGACTGCATAAGCATCGAGTTGGACGTTTGCTGGCTCTTTGGTTGAGTATCAGATGTCAATTTGACTGAGTTCGTTTTGATTTCCTGCTTGACTGTTGCTTCTGTAATGCCATCACTGATCAAAAGCAATACCTCACCAGAATTTAATGTTAGGCTTCCTGAGTTTGCCCTCCAATCTAGCAAAATCCCTAGGGGAACACCACGTACTTCGAGATAGTTTGGCTCCACCATCATACTCTGAGCAGTAGCAGATCGCTGTTGAACTACCTGATGATGAGACCAAACAAGAGGATAAATATGACCGGCGTTAGCATAAACCAGCTGCTGGGATGATGGGGTATAACGAGCTAGCGCCATAGTAATAAAGCAGGTATTGCTGAAAAGGTCGTCTGACATTATGCTGTTAAGATTTCGCATGACAATTTCCGGTTCCGGAGATGTCTCTTGAGCTAGCTCTCGACGCAATATCGAAATTGCACTAGCCATAAATAAAGCAGCAGGAACACCTTTACCAGAGACATCTCCTACCGCTAGCCAAATATCTCCTTGGGGATGAACATAAACTTCAAAAAAATCCCCTCCCACTGCTAACGCTGGATAACAGTGAGCCTGCACCCGCACCCCTTCAACATCTGGCATACTTTGGCGCAGCAAGTTGTTTTGGATTTGGCGAGCCACCTCTAACTCATCACGCATTTTTTGAGCATTCAGCTGGATGCGTTGATGGAGTTTTGCCTGGGAAATTGC
>JAAHHL010000169.1 GCA_010672185.1 Caldora sp. SIO3E6
AAGGGCGATCGCTGTGATCGTCGAGCGCCACGAAGTCCTGCGAACTACTTTTCCGAACCAGGCAGGAATGGCAGCTCAACAGATTCACCCCAATCTAGAGATTCCATTCCAAGTGATTGACGCAGCCCATCTGGAGATGCCCCTAGAGGATTGGTTAACCCAACAAGCCTTGCAACCTTTTAACCTTGAGCAGGATGCACTCTTACGGGTTCTGGTGGTGAGAAAAAGTGAGACCCAAACGCTCATAGCGATGGTTATCCACCACATCATCAGTGATGGCTGGTCTATCAACATTCTGATCCGTGAATTGGCCAGCCTCTACACTGCTCTGGTCCAGGATCAGCCATCACCCCTCCCCTCGCTCCCCGTTCAATATGCAGATTATACCCTTTGGCAACGACAATGGCTTCAAGGGGATACCCTAGCTTCCCAGCTCGACTATTGGCGACAGCAACTGGCCAATGCCCCTACATTGCTAGAACTTCCCCTAGACCACCCTCGTCCTGCAGTCCAAACTTTTCAAGGTCAGGCTCACATCGTAACTTTACCCCCTACCTTGAGCCAGCAGCTCAAAGCTCTAGCGAAGCAGCAAGGCATGACCCTATTCATGACTTTATTGGCAGGCTTCCAAATTCTGTTACATCGCTATAGTGGCCAAGACGATATTCTGGTTGGTTCTCCCACCGCCAATCGTCAACGGGTTGAGTTAGAACCCTTGATTGGCTTTTTTGTGAATACTTTAGTGTTGCGGACTCAAATTAGCGATCATGACACCGTATCAGATTTGCTTCGCCAGGTTCGACGGACAGCCTTAGAAGCCTACACCTATCAGGATGTTCCTTTTGAGCAGGTGGTGGAAGCAGTTCAGCCAGAGCGGTCTTTAGCCCACGCTCCGCTATTTCAGGTAATGTTCCTATTGCAAAACGACCCTCTCACCACCCTAGATCTCCCCAACGCGAGCCTGACACTCCTGGAAACGGAAACGTTCACTGCCAAATTTGATTTAATTCTCTTCATGCAGGATACGGAAGAAGGTATCACTACCCGTTGGGAATACAACAGTGACCTGTTTGAGGCAGAGACCATTGCTCGGATGGCGACCCATCTTGAAGTGCTTTTGGGTGCAATGGCTGCTGATAGTAGCCAACTCGTTGCTCGGTTACCTTTGTTAACTGAGTCAGAACAAAATCAACTGTTGCGGGAGTGGAACAATACAACGGCGGATTATCCCCAACAAAACTGTATTCATCAATTATTTGAAGCTCAGGTGGAGCAAACGCCTGAAGCGAGCGCCCTCTCCCTTGATCACTCACGGCTAAGTTATCGAGAATTAAATCAACAAGCAAATCAGCTAGCTTCCTATCTCCAAACCTTAGGGGTTGGACCTGAGGTGCTTGTAGGATTGTGTCTGGAGCGATCCCTCGATCTCGTGATCGCATTATTAGCCATTCTCAAAGCTGGAGGAGCTTATGTTCCCCTTGATCCGAGTCACCCTGAACAGCGGCTAGAACTGCTCCTTAAGGACGCACAAGTGCCTGTCTTAGTGACCCACTCCCACCTCGCTCCCACCCTCGCTTCTGCTGCCCCTAAAATTATTTGCTTAGATCAAGCCTGGTCTGAAATTGGGGAGGGTTCCAGTCACAACCCAGATAGCCCTGTCAGATCCGACAATCTTGCCTATGTCATTTATACATCTGGTTCTACTGGTATGCCTAAGGGCGTGCAAATTCAACATCAATCAGTAGTCAATTTCCTGACGAGCATGGGGCGAGAATTGGGGATCAAAAAAAGTGATCGCCTTGCTGCAATCACCACGATCGCCTTTGACATCGCAGCTTTAGAAATCTATCTACCCTTGAGTGTTGGTGCTGAAATCTTGCTAATTCCTGGAGCAACAGCCCAAGACGGCTATCAGTTACAGGCTAAGTTGAAGCAAAAGCACGCCACTCTGATGCAAGCTACCCCAGCAACATGGCAAATGCTGTTAGCAACAGGCTGGTCTCCCACCATCACACCCTTGAAAATTCTCTGTGGTGGCGAAGCATTACCCTTAGAGCTTGCTAATCAGCTTGCTGGTTCAGGTCAGTTGCTCTGGAATCTCTATGGCCCCACCGAGGCAACCATTTGGTCAACCCGATTCCAAATTAAAGGCTCTTCCTTACAAGGGCATGAAGCATCGAAACAAATGGTTTCTATTGGTTCACCCATCGCCAACACCCAAATTTATATCTTGGATGGCAAACACCAACCTATTCCGATCGGTGTCGTCGGAGAATTACACATTGGTGGGGCTGGACTGGCTCGGGGTTATCTTAAGCGTCCAAAACTGACAGCAGAAAAATTCATCCCCAATCCCTTTGGCCCTGGCAAGATTTACAACACTGGAGATCTAGCCCGCTACCGCCCTGACGGCAACATTGAGTTTATCGGACGGGTTGATCATCAAGTTAAGCTTCGGGGCTTCCGAATTGAACTCGGAGAAATTGAAGCCGTCCTCAACCAACAGGATCAAGTTCACCAATCCGTTGTCGTTGCCCGTGAAGACAACCGCAATGACAAGCGCTTAGTCGCCTATGTGGTTCCCAAGCTACTAGCCAGTGGGCTCCAGGAGGCCGGATCTGGCGCTTTGGAACAGCTCAATCAATGGCAAGCGGAACAAGTCGCAAGCTGGCAGGGGATCTGGCAAGGTGTATATAGTCAGCAGGACAAAGATGACCAGACGACTCAGTCAGGCCGCCCTGAAGCAGCACCCCTTGATCTGAATTTTAACATCGTGGGCTGGACTAGTAGCTACAGCGGTCAACCGATTCCAGACCAAGAGATGGCAGAATGGGTGAACTATACCGTTCACCGTATCTTGTCCTGTAAGCCCTGTCACCTATTGGAAATTGGTTGTGGAACTGGACTACTCCTCGCAAGGGTTGCTCCTTATTGTCAAGCGTATTGGGCCACAGACTACTCCCCAGCTGTGTTAGCTCAGGTGGAACAGCTCAAACAGTCCCAAAGCAATCTCCAAGCTGTGAACCTGCTCCAACAACAAGCCAATGAATTTGCCACCATTCCTGTTGACTTTTTCGACACCATTGTTTTGAACTCAGTGGTGCAATATTTTCCCAGTGTAGATTACCTTATACAAGTGATTGAAGGCTGTCTCAAGGCTCTAGGACAGCAAGGGAAGTTATTTATTGGTGATGTTAGGAGTTTGTCCTTACTGGGGGCCTACCATGCTGCAGTTGGCTTAGCCCTAGTAGAAGAAAATCTCAGTGTCGAGCAATGGCAACGGCAAGTGCAGCAAGCTTTAGCCAGGGAAGAAGAGCTGTTGATTGATCCCACCTTCTTTATCGCTCTTCAACACCAGTTCCCCCAAATTAACCAGGTGGAGATTAGCCTCAAGCAGGGAACAGCAGATAATGAACTGACCCAGTTTCGCTATGATGTCACTTTACACATCAATGCCAGGGTTTCGCCAGTGGTTATCCCTTGGCAGGACTGGTCTCCAAAATGGAGTGATCTTCAGGTGATCTCTAGCTTCTTAGCCCAACAAAAACCCGATCTCTGGGGCTTGCGACGAGTTCCCAATCCAAGAGTCAAAACTGCAGTACAGCTGCAACACTGGTTGTCTCAACCTCCAGCTCTCAGCACCGTGAAACAGCTGAAAAACCAGTTGGAGCAGCAAACCAAAATCGGTATTTATCCCCAAGATTGGTGGCAGTTAGCACAAGCTCTAGGCTATCGCGTCTCTGTCAGTTGGTGGGAAGGTCATCCAGAGGGATACTATGATGTGGCTCTGGTTCGTAAGGATACCGTTTCAGGCGATATTTCACGCGACGATATTTCACGCGATAAGGTGATAGTGGAGTTCTGGAATAATTCAGAAGCCCCTACACAGCCGCTAGCCAATTATGTTAACCATCCACTTCGGGGTAAGTTGAACCAAACCTTAACCCCTGAACTGCGCCATTATCTTAAGGATCGTTTACCGGTCTATATGCAACCGAATCTCTTCGTTGTGTTGGATAGTTTGCCCCTCACTCCCAATGGGAAAGTCGATCGCAAGGCACTCCCAGCCCCAGTCTTAACCCAGCCTTCAGCGTCCTACATTAGTCCTCAAAATGATATGGAAGCTGAGATTGCAGCAATTTGGCAACGAGTCTTAAATCTTGAAAAGGTGGGCATTCAAGATAACTTCTTTGACTTAGGGGGCCATTCCTTACTGCTTGTGCAAGTCCATCAACAACTGCAAACCTTACTAGGTGATCAAACTGATTTCAATCTTTCAATTGTTGATCTGTTCCAAGCGCCGACAATTCAAACCCTAGCCCGACGTTTGAGTGGCCAGAACAATATTACCATAGAACAAGGTCAGAACAATCAAGACAGTACCCCAGCCAGTCAAATCATTGAGCAAGCTCAGAGTCGTGCAAAAGACCGCACCGCTAAACAAAGGCTCATGAAGCAAAAACGACAAAGCAGAAAACAAGATAGTCCTTAGACTTACCTCAGGTTCGTACAAAAACCCGGATAGAAGTCCCTCGTCGGCGAATTTCCATCCGGGTTTCGGATAGCTCTATTCGAGTTCAGTCCTGCCATATCACCCTCTCTGCATCAAATTCATCATGAACAGTGACAACACAGACTACAACATGATAGATAGTCCAAATTTTGAGGAAACAAATTTCGAGGACAACAACGAGGTTAGTGAAACAGATATTGCAATCATTGCGATGAATGGCCGTTTCCCCCAAGCCCCAAATCTGGAATCATTCTGGCAAAACTTGCGGGCAGGGAAAGAAGGAGTCACCTTCTTTGAAGATGACGTATTGATTGGTGCAGGGATCTGCCACGACTTACTCAAGCAGCCAAATTATGTCAAAGCCAAGCCAATCTTAGCGAATATTGATCAGTTCGATGCCCATTTTTTTGGCTTCAGCCCACGAGAGGCTGAAATTCTCGATCCTCAACAGCGGCTGTTCCTGGAATGTGCATGGGAGGTTTTAGAACTTGCGGGCTATGATACAGCCCAGTTTGAAGGAAAGATCAGCCTCTATGCTGGCATGGGAATCAGTCACTACTATCTCGATCATCTGCTCAAAAATTATGCCCTTTTGTCAACCATAGGCCGTTATGAATTACTTTTAGCAAATGACAAGGATTATCTAGCCACTCGTGTTGCTTATAAGCTCAATCTCAATGGGGCTGCTGTTACGGTGCAAACTGCCTGTTCTACCTCTTTAGTGGCAACCCATTTAGCTTGTCAAAGTTTGCTGAATGGGGAATGTGATTTAGCCATGGCAGGTGGGGTGTTTTTTAATATTCCTCAGATTGCAGGATACCTTTATCAAGAAGGCATGATTCGATCGCCCGATGGCCATTGTCGTGCTTTTGATGCAAAGGCCCAAGGTACGGTTTTTGGGAGTGGTGTTGGTATTCTCTTACTCAAGCGTGCGGTTGATGCCATTGCAGAGGGTGACACAATTGATGCAATCATCAAAGGCTCAGCAACCAACAACGATGGCTCTCTTAAGATAGGCTATACGGCTCCCAGCGTTGATGGTCAGGCTGCTGTAATTGCTGAAGCGCAAGCAATGGCTGGAGTTGAAGCTGAAACCATTACCTACATTGAGGCCCACGGAACGGGTACTCCCTTGGGAGATCCGATTGAGGTTGCTGCTCTGAACCAAGTTTTTTCTCAAAGCACTGATAAAAAGGGATTTTGTGCAATCGGCTCTGTCAAGACCAATGTAGGTCATCTCGCTGACGCTGCTGGGGTAGTCGGTGTAATCAAAACAGTTTTAGCCCTGAAACATCAGGAATTGCCCCCCAGTCTCCATTTCAAAGCGCCAAACCCTAAGATTGAGTTCGCCGACAGTCCTTTTTATGTGAATCATCAGCTAAAACCCTGGTCCCGCAATGGTGCCCCTCGTCGTGCTGGGGTCAGTGCCTTTGGGATTGGGGGAACTAACGCACACCTAATCCTAGAAGAAGTACCAAGCCCAACTCCACAGATATATCAATCTCAACAAACCAATACAAGACCCTACCAATTGCTAGTCCTATCTGCTAAAACCAGTCATGCCTTATCTGTCGCAAGTCAGAATTTAAACCAGCATTGGCAACAATACCCTCAACTCAACTTAGCTGACGCTGCCTATACCCTTAGCGTTGGGCGACGAGCCTTCTCCCACCGTTGTATAGCCGTATACCCAACTCCAAACAAGACAACACCACCTTCTTCCCAAACTGAGTTCAGATATAGTCCGACTTGTCAGGCAACAAATCCGGGGGTTGTTTTTATGTTTCCTGGCCAAGGAGCTCAGTACGTCAACATGGCTCAGGGACTCTATGACCATGAACCTGTATTTCGGCAATGGATTGATCATTGCGGCAAGATCCTTCAGCCTCACCTGGGCCTCGATCTCCGCTCTCTGCTATATCCTAACCCAGACCAGGCTGTCCTTGTGGGAGAAAAACTGAACCAGACAGCGATCGCCCAACCAGCCGTGTTTACGATCGCCTATGCTCTAGCCAAGTTATGGCAATCTTGGGGGATCATTCCTCAAGCCATGATCGGCCATAGCGTTGGGGAATATGTGGCAGCTTGTTGGTCAGGCGTGTTCTCCCTAGAAGACGCCCTCTCTTTGTTGGCAATGCGAGGACAGTTGATCCAACAACTTCCCCCTGGTGCAATGCTCTCGGTGCCCTTGAGAGCCGAGCAACTTTATGAGCTTTTACCTCCCAGTATTTCAGTCGCAAGTATCAATGAACCCTCTCGCTGCGTTGTTTCTGGCCCTATAACAGCGATTGAAACACTCAAACAACAATTGCAGAGCCAGCAAATTGAAAGTCGATCCTTACATGTTTCTCATGCTTTCCATTCAGAAATGGTAGAGCCGATCCTAGAAACATTTTGTAATCAGGTGAAAAAACACTCCTTAGACAAGCCCAAAATCCCCTATATTTCCAATCTCAGCGGCACCTGGATCACTGTAGAACAAGCCACCAACCCTGATTATTGGACTCAACATTTACGCCACAGTGTCCAATTTGCCCAAGGACTAGACGTCCTACTTGGGAAAACAGACTTTTGCTTCCTAGAAGTTGGCCCCGGCTCTACTTTAAGTACTTTTGCCCAACGACATCCAGCGCGGTCTCAGCAACCCGTCCTCAGCTCAACCCGTCACCCTAAGGCAAAGACACATGATACAGAACACCTACTATACGCATTAGGACAACTCTGGCTAGCGGGAGTTCCAGTGGACTGGACTGGTTTCTATCGCTCAGAATGCCGTCGCCGTATTCCTTTACCCACCTACCCCTTTGAGCGACAAAAATATTGGATTGAACCAGATGCCACAACCTCAACCAACACCGTCCTAAACCTCAAACAAGACAACACCATAGCCCATTCAGACTCAAAGCCCATTCTGTCAGGAACTACCATAGAGTCCTCTCAACCCACACAACATTCACGCCCAACCCTGAACACACCTTATGTTGTCCCTAGCACAGAAACCGAAAAAACTTTAGTAAAACTTTGGGAACAAGTCTTAGGGATTGATAATGTCGGGATTGAGGATAGGTTTCTGGAACTCGGTGGAGATTCCTTGATTGCACTCAGACTTTTAGCCAATATTCAAAAACAGTTTAAGACTTCTGCAGCAGAAGTAATGTTTCAAAATCCCACCATTGCCGAAGTTGCCCAAAGCCTAGACTCAACTGCAAAACCTATCCCAGCCTCCCTTAACCAGCCTCACCCTCAAGACTGTCAGCTTCCCTTAGTCGCCATTCAGCCCCAAGGTGATCATCTTCCTTTCTTTTGCACCCATCCTGTTGGGGGTAGTATTCTGTGTTACCAAGGCTTAGCCAAGGGATTAGGTTTAGAACAACCCTTTTACGGTCTACAAGACTCAAAACCTGACAATCAAGCGAACACTCTTGATGGCGTCCCTGCTATGGCTACAAGATACATCCAGGCACTGCGATCTCAATTGCCCCAGACTGCCTATCAATTGGGTGGTTGGTCCTTGGGAGGAATTATTGCCTTTGAGATGTCTCGACAGCTGATTGCTCTGGGCGAGACGGTTAAATGCACAATTATGATCGACTCTTATCTACCTGCCGGGACTAATACAACTAGAAGCATAGCTGATGAAGTTTCCCTATTTGTTCGTAGCTTGGTTTATTCCTTTGGCAATCCAACAGACTCTTGTGATCAAAACTTTGAGACTCTCAATCAGGGTCTTGAAGATCTAGAAGCTCACGATCAACTCAGTCAAGCATTACACCTTGCCCATAGCCAAAAGCTTTTGCCGCCAGAGATTAATGTCGATCAGATCTATCCATTATTCCAGCGATTTCAGGTTAACCGACAAGCAGAGCTGAACTATTGTGCCAAACCTTATTCAAATCACGTAATTCTCCTAAATGCGGAGCAAAGCTTCACAGATGTTTCTGACTCTCGGGAGGGCTGGGCTAAACTTGCACAAGGAGCTACTATTCATACGCTTGCAGGAGACCATTTTTCCATTCTGCAAAATCCAAAATTAATTGAGTATATACAATACTTTTTAGGGTCTGCTGAATAAGTAGTAACTTTCGGATTGGAATAGGTGTTAGGCATTGGTGACAAGTTAAGGGAAAATCGTCGTTGTCAAGGGAATTGAGAATTGAGAATTGAGAATGAAGAATATAGATTTTTTTGTCCAAAGTCCAATTCGATATATCGGGTCTTTTTTAGCCCCCAAACACCATATATAGTACTTGAAAAATGCACCACTCTTTAACTTGTCAATGTTGTGATAGCCAATTGATAGCCAGAAAGACAAGATATAGCCAAAAACCAATTCAGGGCAATGGCTAACCTAAAAGCCAGAATCCTTACCTATTCTCAAAATGCGGATGAAAGGACTTGAACCTTCACACCTTGCGGTACTAGAACCTAAATCTAGCGCGTCTGCCAATTCCGCCACATCCGCAGTCATCTTAAGTATCATAGCAGAAACTTGTACCAAAGATCAGATTAACAGCATTCTTAATTAATGTGAACTTTATCTCCCCATCTCCCCATCTCCCCATCTCCCCATCTCCCCATCTCCCCATCTCCCCATCTCCCCATACTTCCCTCCTGCCTCCTGCCTCCTGCCTCCTGCCTCCTGCCTCCTGCCTCCTGCCTCCTGCCTCCTGCCTCCTGCCTCCTGCCTTCAAAACACTAGGCAATATCCGGCGGTAAGTTGCTAGGATATGACTGAGTTGCTGGGCGAACTCGTTGTAGCTGTGCTTGTACTAGTTTTTGTATGTCGCCTCGACGTACCTCCGTACCAGATGCTAGATTACCTGGTGTATCGAAGAATACTATACTATTGACGTTGTCTATCGCTAACATTTGGAACAAAATGTGAATAACTGGTACTGATAGAGCCATGACTTGAGGGTCTGATGCTGACTGAGAATCAAAATCAGCAGCGTCTTTGAGAGTAGGAAAAGCGTAAATAACATTTTTCT
Organism: Caldora sp. SIO3E6; assembly: GCA_010672185.1. GTDB lineage: Bacteria > Cyanobacteriota > Cyanobacteriia > Cyanobacteriales > Coleofasciculaceae > Caldora. The sequence continues at coordinate 9,502 of JAAHHL010000169.1, forward strand.
CTACCTCTGGATTGGCACGATAGCTCAGAGTAGTCAACAACCACCCCTGATCGAGGGTTTGGAGAATATAGTATTCCCGATGCTGGAGTTGACTAGCAAGCTGGGTTAGCACAGGGGCGATCGCCTCAACAATTTGGGGAGTGGTCCCATCTGCTGGGGCATCTTTAATTAGAACTTGAATTTGTTCTTCTAAATCCATAAGAGTTTAACATAGAAGCAACTGTAGTGCTATTTTGAGTCTAAACCAAGATCAAATCAGTCGAAAGTACCTGTAGATCAGGTTTTTAGTTAAGTAACACAAAACATAAGGTATGAGGGGAGTCTGCCAGGACGTGGAGGTAATTTATAAACATTTATTTGAAGGATTCCGGCAGTCTACTCGTG
>JAAHHL010001690.1 GCA_010672185.1 Caldora sp. SIO3E6
TCCCACACTTCCCACACTTCCCACCCTCTCCATACCTCCCACACTCCCCACACTTCCCACCCTCTCCATACCTCCCACACCCCACAACAGGTAGAAGATTTTAATTGCACTGTTCTTTACATTTTGTTACAAAGGAAGAAGAACTTTTGTGGATGCGCAATGGTTATGTTTGGTGGCTTCGCCGGTACAACAGGAAATTCTGGCACTGACTGGGGAGAGCAAATGCTCAACACAGTTGCCAGCAAGACGATTCGCCACCTATTTACACGGAGCGAGTCAGTAGAAGTTTCAGTTCGTTGTTTTCCCTCCAGCAAGTTGTTGCAGGGCAGTATTGACAGCTTTAAAATGAGTGGTCGTGGTTTGGTGATTCGTCGGCAATTCCGAGCCGATGAGATGTCCTTTGAAACCGATGCCGTTTCCCTCGACTTTGGCTCGGTGCTCAAGGGGGAAATGAATCTCAAGCAACCTACCCAGGCAATTGCTAAAGTAGTCCTCACTGAATCTGATATTAACCAAGCCTTCCAAGCTGATTTAGTGAAACAACGCCTAGAAAATCTTTCCCTACCCGCTTTAACTGAGTTGTCTGGTGGTAAGCCAGTTTCCTTTACTGATATCAAGTTGAAGCTACAACCCAAAAATCGGATACAGCTTTTTGCTCAAGCTGACTTACCAAATCACGGTTTAGTACCCGTGAGTCTAACATCGACTCTGGCAGTAGAGCGGCGGCGTCGTATACTTTTTCAAAACTCCCAATTTGAACCAGAATCTGTACCTGAGTCTTTACAAACAATTTCTCAAACCTTGACAGAGATACTCGATAAGATTTTGAATAACATGGTTGATTTGGATCGCTTCAACTTAGATGGTGTCACGATGCGGATTAATCGCCTAGAAACCCAAGGTGATAAGCTAATCTTCAGTGGCTACGCACAAATCGATCGCATTCCCAATAATCCTTAATCTAGGGTGTAGGGTGTAGGGCAATGGTGACAAGTTAAAAGGTCGTGCATTTTGTCAACTCCCATATATGGTGTTTGGGGGCTAAAAAAGACCCTATATATGGAAAGACCCAAGGGTTAAGAAAAATTGTATTCTTCTTCCTCCGCTCCTCCGCTCCTCCGCTCCTCTGCTCCTCCGCTCCTCTGCTCCTCCGCTCCTCCGCTCCTCTGCTCCTCCGCTCCTCCGCTCCTCTGCTCCTCCGCTCCTCCGCTCCTCCGCTCCCTTGACAACGACGATTTTGCCTTAACTTGTCACCAATGGGTGTGGGGTAAATTTACAGAACAAGAGTACTAAGATAATGCTTGATCATCACTAAAGTCCCCAAAACACAAAGGATATTTGGGAAATGTTACAAGATAGAATATGCTTGTGCTCAGCAGCATTTGGTTTCA
>JAAHHL010001691.1 GCA_010672185.1 Caldora sp. SIO3E6
GGAGGAATTTTCTGGTAAAAGTGCAAGGTTTTTGAACTAAAAAATACCATTTCCTTGCACTTTGCGAGACTGAAAACGATTGAAAAGCTTGTCTGGCATGGCTTCCACACTTATTCAGCAGACCCTAGTTAAGTGTAGATTCTTCCCGATTCCCGATTCCCGATTCCCGATTCCCGATTCCCGATTCCCTACTTACAATACAGATTGCTCCACTAACTTCCCTTCTGAGGAAAGGTGAAAAATTGCGATCGCTTCCCCTACTTGTGGCATTCCCTGATTCCCCTGTTTCACATTTGCCAAACAACAAATATCTGTGACAACTTTTGGACAAGACAGCTGAGTGCGATAACTTTGGTGCATATGTCCACACAGCACTAGCTTCGGTTGAAGTAATTCCACTAACAAACGAGCGTACTCATTGCCAACTTCATCTGACCAACCAAACCGTTGAGCTTCAGTTGAGCTAATAATACCAGAAGGCCAGTCATGAAGTAAAAGAATGTCAGCAGATGAGAGTGCGATCGCTTCCATAATTTCTGCTTCTGTAAATCCCACATATTTCTTATTGGAAGATTTACTAATTAAAGAAACATCTGGGCGCTGTTGGTGAAACTGTTTGGGCTCATAAATCCCGGAAACTCCGACAATTTTCAACCCAGAAAGGGTTACACTGCCAACACGACCAAGGTAATAACAGTTATAAGCAACTTCACCTCCTTGAGGCATTTGTTCCAAAAAGCCATAAGGTTCGTGATTCCCTGCAATAAACCAAATCGACCAAGGAAAAACCGCTTTACCGGTATAAAAGTCAGGAAAATCACCTAATTTGCGATACTTTTTCGGTCCTGGTGTTGTCATCAAATCAGCTTCCTGTCGCTGGGGTTCAAAATCTCCCACTTGCAGCACAAAGGCTAACTGATTATTGGTTTTTGCCTCCCAAATTTTTAAGTCCCTTACCATTGAGTGCATATTGCCGTGGACATCACCCACAGCAGCAAAGAAGATATCCTGAGTATTAGACATAATATATATTCAGTATAATAATCTAAGGTATTAGGTTCTGGGTATTGGGTGTTGAGGGCTGGAGAATCGCCTAAAACACTACAAATCATTGATAGCAAAGTAATCAAACCCCACACCTAATACCTAATACCTAATACCTAATACCTAATAATGGTCAGTGTAGCTCCAATTATTTCACAGCCGGTTCCACAACCTGTTGGTGAAAAACGATTCTTGTTCCGTTCCCTTGACTGGCAGCGTTACCAAATGCTGCGGGAAACCCTTAACCGCGATCGCAACATTCGTTTTATATACATGCACGGGACACTGGAAGTTACCATGCCACTTGAAATCCATGAATTCTCTGCTCGATTAATTGAAAAGTTCATTTGGATATTGGTAGTGGAACTGGGGATGAAGGTGAAAACGATGGG
>JAAHHL010001692.1 GCA_010672185.1 Caldora sp. SIO3E6
TCACACCCTAAAATTGTATTGTGACACTTCAGGGTGCTGAATGTGGGTTTTATATCAAGTTCGGATAATCACTTATAATTCCCTTCTCCCTTGCAACCTTCTTTCTTCCCTCCTGCCTCCTGCCTCCTGCCTTGTTGCAACCGAAGTGTAAGTATTCAACCGAACTTGATATTAAGCTTTACTCAACACTAAAACTCCCATCATACCAGCGGCAATGGGATAGTGGGTGGCACTAGCAAATCCAGCTTTAATAGCTAATTCTACTTGCTCTAACCCTGTGGGGAAGCGCTCTAAACTAGGGACAATATAGGCGTATTCTTCCTTTAAGCCAAAGTTCTTGGCACAAGGAACAACCAGATTTTCTAGATACCACTGCTGAAAAAAATTTGCTACTGGTTGAGTTGGGCGATTAAAGTCTAAGATAGCCGCTTTGGCATCAGGCTTGAGAACCCGGTATAACTCCCTCAGGCAAAGGGGAATATCTGCCACATTGCGGAGCCCATAACCCATAGTTGCGCCATCGAAGTAGTTGTCTGCAAAGGGTAAATTGAGGGCATCTGCCTCCACCCAACTAATTGCCAAGGGAGGATACTTGTGAGCAACCCTAGTTTTAGCGATCGCTAACTGAGCTACTGAAAAATCTACCCCATATGTGTGACCAGTTGCTCCTACCTGAGATGCTAGTAACTGAGCTAAATCACCACTACCACAGCATACATCCAAATAGGTCTTCCCAGGGCTAGGGTTAGCCCACTTCACTGCCATAAGTTTCCAAACCCGGTGCTGACCAAGACTTAACCAATTATTCAATTGATCATAAATTGGTGCAATGCGGTCAAACAAGTCGCGAATTTCTGAGGCGGATGGCTTTACAGGATTATCTTTCATTATTTGGCATCATTCTCACTTGTTACTTGTTAATCCTAAGAAACACACTCAGCCCCAGGGGGTTGGGCGTAGCATTTGGATAGGTATATTTGGATCTGTAGTGCTTAAATTATCCCCCAAATGCTACGCCCCTACTGCTCTCCCACGCTTGATACATTCTTTAGGGAACTCCAAGAAATAAATCATCCCAATTTTGGACTTGTCTTACTCCCTCAGCTCCCTCAGCTCCCTCAGCTCCCTCAGCTCCCTCAGCTCCCTCAGCTCCCTCAGCTCCCTCAGCTCCCTCAGCTCCCTCAGCTCCTCCAACAATGGGACGTTTTTTTATTTGGAAGTCCCTTATTCCTTCCTCCTGCCTCCTGCCTTCTGCCTCCTGCCTTCTGCCTCCTGCCTTCTGCCTCCTGCCTTCTGCCTCCTGCCTCCTGCCTCCTGCCTCCTGCCTCCTGCCTTCTGCCTCCTGCCTCCTGCCTTCTGCCTCCTGCCTTCAGACTTGTTACTGATTCTCCCAAACCCTACTTAGTCATTGTCAGATTGTAAGATCACACGTC
>JAAHHL010001693.1 GCA_010672185.1 Caldora sp. SIO3E6
TCCCCAGTTAATGCAAAAAGCTGCAAGGTTATCGCAAGGGCGGGTTTTGTATTAAGATTATCTTCAACAGGGGTTAATTGTGACCCTAAACCCGCCCCTACAAACATCCCCCAGTTAATGCAAAAAGCCGCAAGGTTATCGCAAGGGCGGGTTTTGTATTAAGATTATCTTCAACAGGGGTTAATTGTGACCCTAAACCCGCCCCTACAAACATCCCCCAGTTAATGCAAAAATTCGTAAGGTTATCGCAAGGGCGGGTTTTGTATTAAGATTGTCGTCAACAGGGGTTAATTGTGACCCTAAACCCGCCCCTACAAACATTCTAAATTCTTAATTCCTTCATCCATTGCCAAAATCTCTTGTACCAAGGCATATTACGAGATTGCTTATTCTTAGTGAAAATGGCAAAATTTTTCCGCACTGTGACAGTATTAGGATGATCTGACCCTAAAGAGCGATCGCAAATTCTCAAAGCTTCCCGATACAATGGTTCTGCTTCCTCGTAACGTCCAAGGGATTTGTACAATTGAGCTAAGTTGTTGAGGTGGGTTGCTAAGTCAGGATGGTCTTTTGGTAAGGAGCGCTTGTCGATTTCTATAGCTTGCTCATACAAAGGTTCGGCTTCACTATAACGTCCTTGAGTATCATAAAGCTTTGCTAGATTTTGGAGATCAAGAGCCACAGAAGGATGATTCTCTCCTAGCAAGCGTTTATCGAGTTCCAAGAGTTGCACAGACAACGATTCCGCTTCACTGTAACGACATTGCTTTCTGTACAAAACAGCCAGATTGTACAGGCTGTCTGCTACAAGGGGATGTTCATTTCCCAGTAGGCGCTGCTTCAGTTTTAAAGCTTGCATATACAAAGACTCTGCTTCGCTGTAGCGACCTTGAGCCTCGTATACTAAGGCCAAATTGTTGAGATCAGTAGCTACATCAGGATGCTCTTCTCCCAACAATCGCTTATCTAGTTCTACCGCTTGTATAGCCAATGGTTCTGCTTCACTATAGCGTTTTTGATAGTAGTAAAGTAATGCCAGATTATTCAGAAGGAGGGCAATAGTGGGATGGTCTTCTCCTAACAAGTGTTTACTCAGCTCTAAAGCTTGCAGATACAAGGGTTCTGCTTCATTGTAGCGTCCTTGAGAGCGGTACAATTCAGCTAAGTCGTTGAGGTGGGTTGCTAATTGGGGATGGTCTTGTGGCAGAGAACGTTTGTCGATTTCTATGGCTTGCTCATACAAAGGTTCGGCTTCACTATAACGTCCTTGGGATTTGTACAGATTAGCTAAGTTGTTGAAGTCGGTTGCTAATTGGGGATGGTCTTGTGGCAGAGAACGTTTGTCGATTTCTATGGCTTGCTCATACAAAGGTTCGGCTTCACTATAACGTCCTTGGGATTTGTACAGATTAGCTAAGTTGTTGAAGTCG
>JAAHHL010001694.1 GCA_010672185.1 Caldora sp. SIO3E6
TTTAAGGATGATGAGATTTTAGGAGACTTGGAAGTAGCACCTACCCTCAAACGCCTAGCAGTCTGCCGCCAAGTCTTAGATGAAGTTAAGCAGCAAACCGGGCGTACTGTTTTGTATGCTGTTAATGTGACAGGAGCGGCGAACCAACTTATCGAGAAAGCCTGTCTGTTGGTAAGGGAGGGAGCCAATGCTCTGCTACTCAATGTCCTTACCTATGGTTTTTCCGTATTGGATGCTCTAGCAACTCACCCAGAGATTAATGTGCCAATTTTTGTTCATCCTGCCTTTGCCGGTGCTCTCTGTGCTGCTCCCAACCACGGGATGGCTTACTCCGTGGTGCTAGGTACGATGATGGCTCATTGTGGGGCCGATGCCGTACTCTATCCCGCTCATTACGGTAGTCTGCCTTTTGAGGCTCAAGAAGAAGCCAAGATTCGAGATAATTTGCGATCGCGTAATGTATTCCCTGTCCCCTCCGCTGGTATTCATCCTGGTATTGTACCGAAAGCTCTAGCCGATTATGGACAGGAGGTAATTCTTAATGCTGGTACTGGTATTATGGATCATCCCGATAGTCCAGCAGCCGGTGTTACAGCTTTCTTTGAAGCTCTAGAAAGGCTCAAACAAGGTAAATCTTTTGAACTGGAAACTGTGCCAGCCGGTTTCCTGCGTCGCGCTTTGGAAAAATGGGGTAAGGGGAGATAGTTTAATCCCAGAATGGCAAGAAGTAATATATAGTATTTCTCATTTTTATCAGGAACACTGTTAACCTCAAAGTCCCCCTTATTAAGAAAGTCCCCCTTAGCAAGGGGGATTTAGGGGGATCTAGGGACATCGAGATTTACCTCACAAATCTCAGAACTGCTATAGGATTGCCAGCTGATAGTTCAGATCTTGCTCATCTTCCGCCCGACTTATACTATGGGAAAAGTAAATTTAACCAGGGTTCCTCATGGCAATTGTTGGAAAGCATCAGCACATCTACGGTGGTGTTGCTCCAAACGGTCTGGTTTTGTTTGGTGAAGGCTTCACCAGCTACAAAATCAAAGATGGCACTTACATAGTGGAGTTCAATCAACACTTTAGCTCAGTGCCAGCCCCCGTCTGCACGATTAACGGACCTGAGTGGAAGACTTTTAACCTATCAATTAGTATTGTTGATGTTGCTCCATACCACTTCGTTTGTGTAACATCTTCACCAGACAGACCTATGAATTGTGCTTTCACTTTTCTCGTTTTTGGTAATATCTAATCTAAAAATTTTAACTGCTGCTAAGTTCAATAATTGATAATGAACAATGGATAATTGATAATGAACAATGGATAATTGATAATGAACAATGGATAATTGATAATGAACAATGGATAATTGATAATGAACAATGGATAATTGATAATGAACAATGGATAATTGATAATGAACAATGGA
>JAAHHL010001695.1 GCA_010672185.1 Caldora sp. SIO3E6
AATTCTAAATTCTTTCAATATCTTCCCTAGACAGTTGGGTGATTGCCATAATCGTCTCTATATCTAGACCTTGTTGTAGACAAGAACGAGCAATCTCTATTGTTCTTTGTTCGATGCCCTGTGCTATACCTTGTTCAATTCCCTGTTCGATGCCCTGTGCTATACCTTGTTCAATTCCCTGTGCTATACCTTCCTCGACACCCTCCTGTCTTGAGGTTGCCACCACATTATGTAAATCTCTGTAGTATTTTAAGCTATTTTCATAAGCTTCTTGCTCTTCGGTGGAAAAGTTGGCGATTTCTGAGATTTCAAATAACCGCTCAAAAACCACCTCTTGTAGAGCTAATGGTGGTTCTTCTAACTCTGATAAATGCTTCAATAAAAACAGCCACTTCTCAAAATGACTTTCTAACTGGTCAACGGTTTTGGTAAACTTAGGTAGTTCCACATAGATAAATTTCAATTTATCATAGAAGACCTCACATTTTTGATTTTTTAGTTCCACGGTATGGAACAGCTCTGGCTCCTCTTCATGGTCATCAAAGATAAAATCCAAGATGCCAATCGTATATACAGAGGACAATTTATAATCCCACTCCCCTTTCTGCGCTTGTTCTTGAATGGGAAAGGTGGCATAATAAACGCTGCGGTCTTTAAAGTAGTTTTGCTTAGCCTTTTGAAGCTCGACGATAAACTTTTCCCCAGTTTTGCTTTCACAGTAAATGTCAAAGATGGCTTTGCGGTCTAGGGGAGTATTGCCCAAATTTTCATTATTTCTGTAGCTGACATCTTTCACCGTATGTTGGGTCGGCAACATCACATTCAAAAAATCGATCAACAGTTCCTTGTTCGGTTCAGTACCGAACAACCGTTTGAATCCGAAGTCGGTGAGTAAGTTAATATATCGGTCTTGATTAGGATAGCGGTTTTTAACAGACATGGGTTATTGAAAATTGAGAGATGATTGATCAATTGCTGCGATCGCTAAGAGGTTCGGGCGTAGCATTTGGATAGGTACACTCAGGTATATGTACTTAAATTATCCCCCAAATACTACGCCCCTACTGTTCCCAAATTTGCTATTATAAATAATAATGGAGAAGTTGTGCGCCTGTAGATACTATAGTTTTTAGCAGAATTTCTGGGGTATATCCTAACTGTGCAATAGTGCGTGCGATCGCATAAAGTAGGTTGGGGGTCGCCAAGGGCAACCCAACAGCAATAATCTCAACTCCTGTGGAACTGGCATCTTGCCAGTGCAAACTGATTGACAGACTAGAAGACTTTTCCACAGATACTGCTGAATACTATTATTAAGTTATTGTCAAACACATCAATCTCAACTCCTGTGGAACTGGCATCTTGCCAGTGCAAACTGATTGACAGACTAGAAGACTGTTCCACAGAGACTGCTGAATGCTATTATTA
>JAAHHL010001696.1 GCA_010672185.1 Caldora sp. SIO3E6
CGGAGGTGCGGAGGAGCTGGGGAATAAGAGAGAACTGATAATTTTTGGATACAACGCTCAAGAAATCCCACCCAAAATTTCGTTCACCCCCCAGTTAGAAGGGAAAAAAATTTATACCTAAAAGGGGATTACCAATGCGGATTTGGTATAATTCCCTCTTCAAGCTTTATTGCACTAAGCTAGCTTGGGTCTGCTCTGCTACCATAAAAAATTACGTATCATGTCTAACTCAACTGAGTTGATTAGCCTGCAAAAACCTCTATCTCCCTTGGCACCAGCTGTCTATATCCTGGGTGCAGGACCTGGAGATCCTGATTTATTGACAGTTAAAGCGGTTAAAATTCTCCAACAGGCGGATGTAATTGTCTTTGCTGATTCCCTCGTGCCTAAGCAGATTTTGCAAAATGTTCGTCCTGATGCCGAAATTGTGCGCACTGGCAATAAAACCTTAGAAGAGATTGTACCCCTAATGATTGAACGGGTGCGATCGCAAAAATCTGTGGTACGTCTCCATTCAGGGGATCTCAGTCTCTATAGTGCCATCCATGAGCAAATGCAAGCTCTCTCAGAAGCGGAAATTCCTTTTGAAGTCATCCCAGGTATCAGTGCCTATCAAGCAGCAGCTGCTAAACTAGGTGTGGAACTTACAGTACCGGGACTAGTACAAACCATTATCCTCACCCGCATCAGTGGTCGTGCTTCAGCAGTACCCGAAGCAGAAGAGTTGGCATCTTTGGCGGCTCATCAAGCCAGTCTCTGCCTCTATTTGAGTGCCCGTCATATTGAAGAAGCTCAAGAGAAGCTATTAGCATATTATCCGGCAGATACACCGGTAGCCATCTGCTTCCGCATTGGTTGGCCTGATGAAAAAATCTGGCTGGCGACCCTTGACAAAATAGCAGAAGTGAGCAATAGGGAGAATCTCCTGCGGACAACTCTTTATTTGATAAGTCCGGCACTAGGGAGAATAGGTAAACAGCCTTGGCAAGATTTTACTACAGCTCGTTCCCGTCTCTATCACCCCGAACACAATCACTTGTTTCGCCCTTTAGCAAGGCAGGATTAGGTTTTAGGTTTTAGGTTTTAGGTTTTAGGTTTTAGGTTTTAGGTAGGATTTGTTGAATAAGTAACAAGTAACAAGTAACAAGTAATAAGCGCTTAACGGCGCAGGCAAAAGGCAATAGGATAAAATACCACGCCGAAAAAGAAAATGAGAAACAAGTCAGCTTCCTTTGGTTCCTTCTGCCTTCTGCCCTCTGCCCTCTGCCTTGTTTCTTGAAAGTTGAATAGCAATGAACTTAAATTTAGAAAGATTTTTTGATGCTTGTAACCCTGGCACTACCATAGATATGGGCAATGCTGAGGACCGGAGGTACTATAT
>JAAHHL010001697.1 GCA_010672185.1 Caldora sp. SIO3E6
CACCTAACACCTAACACCTAACACCTAACACCTAACACCTAACACCTAACACCTAACACCTAACACCTAACACCTAACACCTAACACCTAACACCTAACACCTAACACCTAACACCTAACACCTAACGTGAATCAACGTCCCTACACTGTTGTCTTGATCGTCCCCACTGGTATTGGGGCATCGATTGGTGGCTATGCAGGGGATGCTTTACCTGTGGCTAGAGCGATCGCACAAATTTGCGATCGCTTGATTACTCATCCTAATGTCCTTAACGGTGCTCAATTGTACTGGAATTTACCCAACGCTTTCTATGTGGAAGGCTATGGGCTTGACAAATTTGCCGCTGGCTCTTGGGGATTGCGCCCAGTCCATCAGAACCGGGTGGGCTTGATCCTAGATCAAGGTATTGAACCAGACTTACGCTTAAGGCATCTCCAGGCAGCAGATGCGACCAGAGCCACCTTAGGACTTAATCTAACAGACTACGTGGTCACCGATGCTCCTTTGCAGGTGGAATTACGGACAGCAGCATCCGGGGCGAGTTGGGGTACAATAGGTAATCCCGACAGTCTGTTACGAGCAGCAGAGGTATTGATTAAACAGGCAGGAGCCGAAGCGATCGCAGTTGTTGCCCGCTTCCCTGATGAGACAGATGACGAAGCCCTGCAGGCTTACCGTCATGGACAAGGTGTTGATTCTCTTGCCGGTGCTGAAGCTGTGATTAGTCACCTTATAGTTCGTACCTTTCACATTCCTTGTGCCCATGCACCAGCACTGATGCCCCTACCCCTTGATCCAGACTTGTCTCCTCGTTCTGCTGCTGAAGAATTGGGCTATACTTTCTTACCTTGTATCCTGGTTGGGCTTAGTCGCGCTCCCCAATTTGTGGTAAAATATTATACCTCTAAGGCTGCATCCCCCAGCAATATTACCTCCTCAGATCCATGTGAGATCTGGGCAGAAGCAGTGGATGCCGTAGTTGTACCAGCAACCGCTTGTGGAGGGAGTGCTCTACTGAATTTTAGTCAGTCCCGTACCCAGATTATTGCCGTTGAGGAAAACCAAACTGCCATGCAAGTTTTCCCAGAATATTTAGGAATTAAAGCAATGCGAGTAAAATCTTATTTAGAGGCTCTGGGTTTCCTGGTTGCTCATCGCGCTGGCATCAGTGTTGATGCCCTTAATCCATCCCTATCGTCCTTGCATCGTTTATCTAGTTCCTAGTGACAAAACAGCTTCCTGATCATCCCGACATCGAACCCTTATCTCGCACCCAAGTGTTAGTCGCTATGGGTGTCACTGCTGTCGTGTTACTATTTTGTGCCAAGCTTTGGCTACAATTTGGTTCCGTCACTCTCCTAAGTGTCAGATTTACCACTCAAGCCATACTTTTAGGGTTAGGTCTGGCAGTGATAATTACTAGTGC
>JAAHHL010001698.1 GCA_010672185.1 Caldora sp. SIO3E6
GGGAGAGGGGCTTTCCGGCTCCCCCTTCCCTTGCAGGGAAGGGGGCTGGGGGGTTAGGTCAAAAATTGTTGGACAAAGCTTTAAAAGTCTTGCCATTTCATCAGTTGAGCGGCATGATGGGTCTGACCCCTCGCTTAATTGACCCACAGTATCCTTAAGTTCCTTGTGAGGCATGAGTCTTGCGTTAAGTTGACACTAATGAATGCTTGCGCCCACCAGTATCTATGTTTCCTAACCAAAAGGCCAGATTTTTTATCATCCCGATGCAACCGGAATTGATATAACACCTTATACCTATCCAAATGCTTTGCCCAGCTGACTGATGTTTAGAGTATTAAAAACTATTGCAGCGATCGCTTTTTTCTGCATCAAATAACTATGAAACTATTGAAATTATTTACTCACCCAAGGCATCAGTTGTGGAGATTTTTGGGAATAGCGATCGCTTCGGTTTATTTTACCTGGCTTTTAGGGGTTAATACTACAACCATTGCGATCGCTACAACACCAGATCCAGCTACACCCTTGATAGCTCAAGCTGAAACTGAGATTCCAGAATCGAGGGAACTATCAAATACTCCCATTGTTTTTCCCTCCAGCGCTGAGATTGATGCCAAAACTCGAGTGCTATTTGAGCGACTTTTTGAGGGATTTGGAGCTATTAATATCTTGATTATCTTTTTGCTCACCTTAGGACCCCTCAAGCTGATTGGTACTTTTGCTAAGCTAACAATGAATGCTGAGCCAGCTCTGCGTCGCCAGCTTGCCTTTCGTAGTTTTGGCATCTCCACTTTGGTAATTTTTGGGGTAGCACTCCTTTGCCAACGTGTTTTGAAGTCATGGCAAATTGAGGTCTCAGCGATGCTTATGACTACAGGTATTATCCTCTTTTCAGTAGCTCTGCGAACAGTATTAGCACAGTACAATCCCCCCACAACTAACAATGCACCTCCAGTCAAACCATCCCTAGAGTTAACCCTCAATCCCTTAGTTTTTCCCTCCATTTTGACTCCCTACGGCATTGGTGTTGTCGTTACCCTGAGCGCCATTTTCGGACGTATGGCAATTGCTTCAGATACTCTCTTTTTGCTGCTATTAGTGGTGATGGTTCTCAATTTGGGGGCAATGTTAGCTGCCCGTCCTCTTTTGTCTATTATCAAACCTGTCACTCTGAGAATTCTTGGTTTTGTCTTTGGAGTGATGCAGGTAGCTTTAGGGCTAGATATGATTCTGACAGGACTTAAAATCGAAGCGATCGCACTAAAATTTTTAGTTGGGTAGAGTAAGAAGGCAGGAGGCAGGAGGCAGGAGGCAGGAGGCAGGAGGCAGGAGGCAGGAGGCAGGAGGCAGGAGGCAGGAGGGAGGAGGCAGGAGGCAGGAGGGAGGAGGCAGGAGGCAGGAGGCAGGTGGCAGGAGGAACGTCTG
>JAAHHL010001699.1 GCA_010672185.1 Caldora sp. SIO3E6
CGCCAGTAGGGTAAAAATAATTCATGCGTCCCCTTTTCTCTTTTTCCATCTGGTTACAAGCATCTGCCGCAGATGGAGAAAGTTTATCCGGATCTAGACTCCACCAAATCAAAGCACAAGTATCAAGGACAATTTTCACAATTCTCCCCATTCCTCAGTTGTGGGAGTCATTAAATCCTCAAAATACTTGACTTTGCCGCGCATTTGCCCAAATAAGTCTTCGGTTGATGGTGAGTTGCCATACTGAGAAATTTTAACCACTGGTTTTCCCCTGGTCTGTGACAATCAGTTCTCCTCCTGCTGACTCTACCAATTGTAAGAATTCCAGTACTTGTCTTTTAAGTTGACTTTTGGAAATGGTTTTCATCCTGTTCCTAGTCATGACCACAGTTATTATAGCTGTAGAGGATTATCCTATTGTTAAATAACAGCAGCAAAAATTAAACCACAAAGACACAAAGGACACGAAGGGTGAGCAGGAAGAATACGGGCTATACAGTGCTTGCTGTTGCCACGAGAGTAGAAGCTAGTGAAAAAACGTCACAACTTCCCGTCACTCACATCAAATTCCATATGAAAATGCTATATCTGTCTTTTCTTCAAGTCCATGAAACTGAACATGACTCGCATCAGGAAAAATATCAGCCAAGCGAGGGACTAATTTTCTGCTCAGGTTTTGATCAAATAGTAATTTCAAGCCGTGCGATCAGTATTATATCTTGTTACAATACTTAGGGCAGCAAGTTTTAGGAAGTTGTGGGTATGACTCCAACATCTAATGAGAAAGTAGCTATCATTCGTACAGAGCGCGGATTAACAATCTCAGATACCCGCATTACACTCTACGACATAATGGACTACCTAACGGCTCAGTATCCCCCAAAGTTCATCCGTTCTCTGTTTGATCTGACAGATGAACAAATTAACCTTGCCTTATCCTATATTGAAGCAAATCGCGCTGAAGTTGAAGCAGAATATCAAGTTGTTTTGAAGCAGGCTCAGGAAAATCAGCAATACTGGGAAGAACGCAATCGTGAACATTTTGCCCGTGTTGCAGCAATGCCACCCAAACCAGGTAAAGAAGCTCTTTGGGCAAAACTCCAAGAACAAAAAACTAGACATGAAACTGTGGGAATTGATACTACTGTGCCGAGATGCTTCATGCACTCCATGCCGTTGCCACCGAAGTAGAAGCTCCTGAGAAAACAGCGCAAATTCCGGTTACTCACCTCAAATCCACTTCTCTTTGAACCTCCTGCCTCCTGCCTCCTGCCTCCTGCCTCCTGCCTTCTGCCTCCTGCCTCCTGCCTCCTGCCTCCTGCCTCCTGCCTCCTGCCTCCTTTAACGCCACTCTCCTTGAAGAGTAAATCCTGCCCAGTAATAGGGAGCTTGCCATTGAGACTCTTGTTGCATTTCTAATTGTGC